>JAFGNY010000193.1 GCA_016926765.1 Bacteroidales bacterium
AACTCATGACTCCCATTGTAGCGTGCGTTGACCCATCGCTGTTTGGCCCATGACTTGACTGGGTTGATGGTTCGCATAGTATAAAGGTATCCGTCGAATTCCTGAGCTAAAGCGATATCGGAGATCAGGCTGTCGAGAAACCTCTCAAGAAAAGGATCCGGAAAATTAGCCAGGGAATAAGCCCCGCCTTCAACAATCTTGTAGACATCCGAATCGTCGTAACCATACTTACTGCAAAACCTTCCCGAGGTAATCTCGCCGGCATTGACCTTGCCAGCCACACTGAAGTTCTTCAAACGTCCTGTCTCTTCAGATTTACGGAAAGCAAAAGGAATCGTCACGATCCGGTTAGTATCCTGACGCGGTGTCCAGAAGGCATCCCGGATTTTCACATCCGTAAATTTCACGGGCGTATAGGGGTAATCTCCTGATTGCGCATGGGATATCGCCACCACAAAAAGAGACAGAAAAACACTAGAATGAAACTTCATACTTTGTAGATTAGTACCCACAAAGATCGAAAAAAAGAGAGAAAAAATGGTTTTACTGACGGGTTTAACGCCGTCTCAACACTTGTCCGCTCGTCCGCTGGTCCGCTCGTCTACATGATCTTTTTCTTTTCCAGCAACATCTGGAAGCTCTTTTTATAACTTTCACCCACAGGAATGAGTTTGTCTGCTAATTTGATCATGTTCCCTTCAATCGATTCGATCTTGTCGATGGCAACGATATAGGATTTATGGACCCGGATGAAATTAGCGGAGGGAAGGATCTCTTCAATCCCTTTGAATGTCTGAAGGGTCATGATCCGGGCTTTTGGGGTGACGATTTTAAGGTAATCGCCCTGTCCTTCCACATACATGATTTCATCAAACGTAACCTTATGCAGTTTAAATCCACTCTTGATAAAGAAATAGTCGATCTTGGGGTTAAAGATTGAAACCTCTTCGGGCGGGCATTTCGCGTTGAGCTGGCGGCAAAGTTTTTCATGCACCTTATCCACAGCTTTCACAAACCGCTCGAATGAGATCGGTTTCAGCAAATAATCGGTAACGTCCAACTCATATCCCTGAAGTGCGAATTGATCGTATGCTGTGGTAAAAATCACTTCCGGCTTCGGCTTCAGGATATTCAACATCTGGATCCCGGTAAGTTCCTCCATCTGGATGTCGAGAAACATCAGGTCGATCTTTTGCTGACGCAAAAAATCCATCGCCTCCAGCGCATTGTCAAATGACCTGATCAACTTCAGGAAGGGGATTTTCTGAATGTAATCTTCGATGACTTCCAGAGCCAATGGCTCATCGTCGACGGCAATACATGTGATCTTCATAATGGTTGTATAATTAAACGAACATGAAACTCATCTTCATTCTGCTCAATATCCAGGGAATAGTTCTGCTGGTAGATCATGTCGAGGCGTTTTCGAACATTTCCAAGCCCGATACCTCCCTGTTGATCTTTATTGATCGCAGTGCCTGAAGGAAGGTAGTTCCGGATATCAAAGTTCAAGCGGTTTCCTGTTACCATCAATTGAATGGTGATCCCGGGCAACTTATAATTTTTCCTGCCATGTTTGAAGGCATTTTCCACAAAGGGTACCAGAAGCATCGGGGGGATCATTTTGTTAAGAATATCGCCTCCCACATCAAATTCAACAAACCTAACCTCTTTCATCCTTAATGCGTTCAGCTCAATGAAGCTCTCCAAGTATTCGATCTCTTTTTCCAGCATCACCTTGTCGCTATTGGAATCATAGAGCATATAGCGCATGATATCGGAGAGCTTCATGACCATCGAAGGAGCTTCATCCGATTTCTTATAAACCAGTGAATACAGGTTATTCAAGGTGTTAAAAAGAAAATGCGGATTGATCTGATTTCTTAGCAAAGCCAGCTCGGAAGTTTTCGTCCGGGCCAGAAGTTCGCTTTTCTGTTTCTGCGTATTAAACCAGTCAATCATAAATTTGATCAACACTGCCATCAAGGTAAAGGAGATGGAATAATAGGTTTCAAGAACAATGTGATAAAATCTGATAGTCACCTCCTGGTAATCAAAACCTGCGAGGTAGACGTATACCACCACCATCATGACCAGTCGAAGGCAGATAAAAAAGGAGATGGCGCCAAGGATTTTCAGGAAGTTGCCAATGATCCTCCGGGTATTTAAAACATCGATTGAAACCAGGAAATAGACCAGGTAGAAATTCAGTACATTCAGGATCTGGGAAGAGAAGGTGTAGTAGTAATAATATAAGGGATACTTTCTATCGGGAAATATCATCGGAAGCTCAGGAACCAGGGCAAAAAGGATCCAGAAAGAGATGTGCAGCAGAATGATATAACGTTTGCTCATATCCTGTAAAATCAATTGTAAAGATAGGAAGATCGAATAGAAATTGATCAGGTGGAATCGGAATTATCGATGAACGCGCCAGGTTGATCTGTCAATCAGGTTCTTCCGGGCTAAAGTAGAAATATCTTGTTGAAACAGCTATAAGACGAGCTTAGCTCCATTTTGATCCAAAAAATTTTCGGAACCATTCGTGACCGTTTATTTTTGGTTCCTGAAGCTGATGGGAATCGATGGTTTTGGTTTAATGAATCCAATCATTTTTAGTGAATAATCGATACTTCCCTCCTTAAAAAATCCCCGGATTCCCATCAGCTTTCGTTTTTTTTGTATCTTGATGGGTGTTTATGGCAAAAATGATTTTACGTTTCTTCCTTGTTCAGATTTCATGTCTCATTTTTTCCCTTTCACTTCCTGCAGCTAAGACTGATGCCGTTTCAAACGGAACACCTGACTCTCTCTCTCTTCTCAGAAAAACCATTGATGCGATCCGGATTTCAACTCCGCCAAAGATCGATGGCGAACTGAATGAGCCATTTTGGGCCACACTTCCTGTAGCGACCAACTTTGTCGAATACTCGCCACGGAATGGAACCCATCCTCCCTTTGAGACGGAAGTGAGGTTTGCATTTGACGATTTAGCATTATATATCGGGACGATCCTGTTTGATCCTTACCCCGACAGCATTTGTCACGAACTTGGGCGCAGGGACCAGATTGAACAGTTGAACACCGATTACATCTCTTTTGATATCCTTCCATATAATGATGCCCTGAACATGTTTGAGTTCAAGGTAAGTCCGGCTAACCTTCAGAGCGACACCAAATACTCCCCGGTCGGACAGGATGTCTACTGGGACGCCGTTTGGCAATCGGCCGCCAGAATTACGGATAGCGGGTGGATCGTTGAGGTCAGGATTCCCTATTCGGCCTTACGCTTTCCAAAGGTAGAAGAGCAGGTATGGGGTATCAATATGTGGCGGCATGTCAGGCGTTACCAGGAGTGGTCAACCTGGTGCTTTGTCGACAATAAGGTGAGAGAGCTGTTTAACTATTATGGCGAAGTGACCGGCATCAATCATGTGAATCCGCCAATGAGGCTCTCTTTCTCCCCCTATCTGACAGGCTATGTTGAAAAAAATCCGGATAATACAAAGTGGTCGTGGCTTCTCCGGGGAGGAATGGACGTAAAATTAGGGATTACTGACAGTTACACACTCGATATGATGTTAATCCCCGATTTCGGACAGGTTCAGTCAGACGATATCATCCTGAACCTTTCCCCTTTTGAGATCAGGTACGATGAAAAACGTCAGTTCTTTACGGAAGGGACTGAACTGTTCGATAAATGCGAAATTTTTTACACCCGCCGGGTTGGCTCTATGCCAAGGAACTATCCATCGGCATGGGACAGTCTTGGTCCGGATGAAGAGGTTGTCAAAAATCCGGAAGAGACCCGGATCATCAATGCCACTAAAATATCAGGCAGAAATGCCAGAGGGTTGGGGTTGGGATTCTTTAACGCGATGACCACCAATACGTGGGCAATCATCGAAGATTCCGTTACCGGGAACAGCCGACGGGTATCCACCCAGCCTTTTACCAATTACAATGTGATGGTTGTGGATCAGAACCTGAAGAACAATTCATATGTCACCCTGATCAACACAAATTATTATGCACCTGACGATCACTATTCGGGGAACGTAACCGGTACTGAAGCCCGTTTCTGCAACAAGAGCAATACCCTTGCCGTATTCGGAAGGTTGAACGTGAGTCAGGAATACCAGCTTGGTTCCAAACCGGTATTCGGGTATAGGTACCGGCTCTCTGTCGCCAAACCCAGCGGAAATTTCCAGTACGAAGTTTTCCGCGATGCGATGGACGACAGATACAATCCCAATGATATGGGTTTTCTGACCAACAACAATGAAGATGTTAATTCTGTCAGCCTGGCCTATAACACCTACGATCCCTTCTGGAAAATCAACCGCACACAGACTTATTTTATAACCTCATACACTACCCTTCATACTCCGAATAAATTCATGGATCTTCGCTTTGAGTTGAATCACTATACACAGTTTAAAAGTTTCTGGGCTATTTACCTTGAAGGGGGTATCCATCCGCTGGGGTCAGATGACTTTTATGAGCCCCGGGTATGGGGGGCGGTTTACAAGCGTCCTCTATCCTACGATTTCACCTGGAATGTAGCGACCGACCTGCGGAAAGCTTTTCGCATCCATACCAGCATCTCCGTATCAAACCGTCCTGAGAACAAGAATTTCACTTTCTACATCGACCTGATCCCACGGATCCGTTTCAGCGACAGGTTCACCATTACGCTAAATTCAAGCTACTCAAAAGAGATGAATGACAATGGATGGGTAGAGACTCTCTATGATTCGCTGGGGAATCCAACCATTTTCTTTGGCAGGCGAGATATTCTTACCATCAACAATATCCTGGATGCCCGATACATCTTCAACACAAAACTCTCCCTTTCGCTTCGGGTTCGTCATTACTGGTCGCAGGTGAAATACCTGGAATATTACACCCTGACACCTGACGGGAACCTGGATCCCGATTCCTATTGGCAGGACCACAATATCAATTTCAATGCATTTTCAGCCGACCTGCAGTTTATCTGGTACTTTGCGCCGGGAAGTGAACTTAGTGTTGTCTGGAAAAATTATATCATGACATCCGGTAATCAGTTGAAAAGTAATTACTTCGATGACATTGGTGAAACACTAAGCGCTCCCCAGACCAACAGTTTTTCCGTGCGAATCCTTTATTACCTTGATTATCAGCTAATTAAAAAAGTTCTCACGAAGAAAAAAAAACGTGAATCGAGCAATTAAAGCGTTGAGGAGATCTCGCCAACCTCTTCGATAATCTCTTTTCCGCTTCGGGGTTTTTTCCAGGATATCCCTCCCCAGATCATTAAAAATAGGGAAAAAATGAAGACTATCAGGAGAACGTACTGGTTGATCACTTCTGATAACAGTGGCGCCGGAATACTCAGAAAGAGCAGAATGTTGATGAGTCCGCGCGGTGCAATGAAGACTTCAGGCGTGATTGATCCACGGGATAAAATTCGCAGGTAGGCAAACCGGATGATAAAAATGATGGCGATGATGATCGCTCCCCACAGAAAGAGGCTGGGATTCCCCATTTCCTTTATCACAATGGTAAAGCCGAACAGAAGGAAAAAGAAGGTACGGATTAAAAAGGCCGATTCACCTGTCAGCATCTGAAGCTGTTTCAGGTTGACATCCAATTGGTCGTGATCACAGTATTTTCGGATGAAACGCGGAAAGAGGGTTCGGCTGTTTGCGATAAACAGTCCAAAGGAGAAAACCATCATCAGAGAGGAGACATGAACCATTTCCCCTAATGCATAGAGGATAATTAATACCGCAATGGGAAGGAAGTATTTAATTTTATGTTCAATACGTTTCAGTAATTTGATCAGTAAAAAGGAACACAACATGGTCACAACGAGCACCACGATAATTTCGATACCAAACTTGAAAAAGATCTCCGGTCTGAACGTTTTGTTTGCCAGAGCATGGTTAAACAAAATAATTCCAATGATATCAGAGAAACTCGACTCGTAGATAATGAACTCTCTTTTTTTCTTTGAAAAGCCAAGTGAGCTGGGAATTGCTACAGCGCTGCTGATGATAGAGAGCGGGATTGCATTGATCATACTGATATAAAATCCCATATGAAAGAGATAATAAAAGAGAAAGGTCAGAGCTGTCACCGTCAGGAGCATTATAATCAATGCGGAGAACAATGCCCGGATGATCATGGGGAGTTTTTCCCGTTCTGTTGAGAGTTCCATTGAACCTTCCAGTACGATGAGAATGAGGCCGATCGATCCAAGAGTAGGCAGAATATCTTCCAGCAAACCGAAGGTCAAGCCATTGTTATCACAATAGAGCCTGAAAAGAATTCCGATCAAAACTAGAAGGATGACAGAGGGAAATTTTGTCTTTTTAGCCAGCAGATCAAACAGGTATGAAAGGATCGTCAGAATCCCTAATCCAAGAAGAACCCAATCCGTATGTATATCAATAGAAGCCATGGTGGTGTGTAAAAATAATAAAATTTTGGGTCACCTTTCCAGAAACCTTCTTTGCCGTATAGGAAGTCGTATTAGTAGATTTTTATTTCAGGGAAGAGTCCAATTAGGTATTTTCGCATTCTGATTTAACCGTATGAGTTTCAGAACCAGCAACCGGATACTTTTCATTGCGATATGCATGATGGTTGTCGGTTGTGTTCCTGAAGAGGAAAAACAACATGAAACCGGGTATGTTGAATCGCTGCAGATGATTCATGCAGAAGCTTTTTTCCAGCAGGGACTCCGAGGAAAAAATGTGAAGATTGGCGTTCTGGATATTGGCTTCGGCGGGCTTAATACCGATACTGCCCTTGCTCACCTGAGAAGAAATCACCAGATTGTAGTTGTCAACGATTTGATTCCAAAACATAAAACCAACCTTTATCGTTACATTCATGGGACACAGGTATTGACATACCTGGCAGGGGTCTATCCGGACGATTCCGTTTATTCAGGAAGTTTTGCCCGGGATGCCGATTTTTATCTGATCCGGCCAGCTGGCGGCACGTTGGCAAAAGAGGATTCCCGTGCTGACGAATATACAATTAACACGGCGTTGATGATTCTGGATTCCATGGGCGTAAGGCTGGTCAACATGTCGATCGGTTTCTGGAGTGAATTCACCAGAGAGGAGGAGAACTATTCGGCAAGCCAGATGGACGGAAAAACGACCACCATTTCACGTATCTGTCAGAAATGGGCAAAAAAGGGGATGATCATTGTCAACAGTGCAGGGAATACCGGGGAGTATGCCTGGCATATCATCTGGGCTCCTGCCGATGCTCCCGGAGTTATCGCCGTGGGTGCCGACCGCTTCACGGATAAAGTGTTTAAAGCAAGTTACAGTGGCATCGGCAACCCGGATGTTTCGTTTGTCAAACCCGACCTGATCACCTATTCCCCCTGGGGCACCTCGTTTTCGGCCCCGGTGATCACCGGGGTCATTGCGTGCATGTTGCAACGTGACAGTACATTGACGGCTGAACACGTCATGAATATCCTGCATCAGTCCGCATCTCTTTACCCCTATCCGAATAACTATGTTGGATATGGGATCCCAGATGCCAGAAAGATCCTGGCATTGCTCGACAACCCGGATACCATGATATCCACGGTCAAGGTAGTGAGGGTTTATGATAATCAATTCATTATTCCTGCCTCAGGTAAGAATATTGTCGTGTTTGATAAAACAGACTCCATCAGGGTCAGGCGCCAGACAATTCATGAATCTTCCGAAGGAGCCTTTATCCTGAAGCGGAAACGCAATATTCCCCGGACAACGGTTGCTGTCGGGCTTGAAGAAGCCTGGGAGGTTTTCTGGGAAGACCGCACAGATTAGATGTTTCGTGAACCCGGATCCTTTTTCAAGACACTGACCGGGCAAGGATCCTCACCTTCAGTTTCTTTTTGTACATTTGACAAAAATACCTGATTGAATGGCAAAACCCGAGAAAGAGGTGAAAAAGGGCGGTTTTGGTACGTCACCCGTCTTCTTTACCGCTATTGCTACGATTTTAGGCGCGATTCTTTTTCTGAGGTTTGGCTTCGCTGTCGGGACTCTTGGTTTCTGGGGGGTCATCCTGATCATCCTCCTCGGGCATCTGGTTACCATTCCCACTGCCCTGGCTATCGCTGAACTTGCCACGAATAAACGGGTGGAAGGAGAAGGAGAATATTTCATCATTTCGAGGTCATTCGGATTGAATATCGGGGCAACGATCAGCGTTGCCCTGTTCCTGTCTCAGGCCATCAGTATTGCCTTCTATGTCATCGACTTTACGGAAGCCTTTTCTCCTCTTTTCGATTGGGTCCATACGAAAT
>JAFGNY010000194.1 GCA_016926765.1 Bacteroidales bacterium
ACCGTAAGGTATGTTTTAACCTGTGCCTTACGGCAGATCCGTGTAATTTTTACCAGGTCCTGAAGGGTAAAATTGATGGAAGACCGGGCACGCATATTCAGCACGCCCACGCCGAAATAGACGGAATCGGCTCCCGCCTGGATAGCCGCGGTAAGCGATTCCCAGGTTCCGACGGGAGCGGTGATTTCGGGTTTTTTCATAGGTGTTTGCAAAAGTACTTAAATTGATGGCTTCTGCGGGAGTTAGACACGATTGATCCTTCGAGGATAAAAATTATTGCTATTTTTACTTTCTTAAAAAATCTATATGGAAGAAAACAAAAAAAGAGACATTGACGAACTATTAGAGAAAGCAACCTTTGCCGCCGCTATTTTTAATCAATATGACCAGGAACAGACCGACCGGATTGTCAGGGCTGTTTACAAAGCCGGGTTAAACAACCGGGTACGTTTGGCCAAAATGGCTGCAGAAGAGACACAGATGGGCAAATGGGAAGACAAGGTAAAAAAGAACATTGTTGCAACACAATATGTCTATGAAAACCTGAAGAACCAAAAAACCGTTGGCATCATATCCGAAAACGAGCAAACGGGCATCGTGGAAATTGCCCAGCCGATCGGCCCGATACTGGCAGTTACGCCTGTAACGAATCCTACTTCCACTACCTTATTTAAAATACTGATTGCATTGAAATCACGCAATCCGATTATCATCAGTCCGCACCGGAGAGCGGCCAACTGTTCTATTGAGGCGGCAAGGATCTGTTATGAAGCCGCCTTGAGCGCGGATGCCCCGGAAGATTGTATCCAGTGGATTTCCCATGGATCAAGGGAAGAGACACAATACCTGATGCAACAGGAGAAGCTGGCCCTGATCCTGGCTACCGGAGGAGCGGGATTGGTACATGAAGCCTATAGCTCGGGGACACCTGCCCTGGGAGTAGGAGCAGGAAATGTCCCTGTATTTATTGAGAAGTCGGCCGATATTCCTTTTGCGGTGGATCAGTTGATCAGATCCAAGACGTTTGATAATGGAACCATCTGCGCCAGCGAACAAGCGCTGGTAGTTGAAAAGGAGATTGCCGGCATGGTGAAAGAGGAGATGAAACAACAAGGAGCCTATTTTTTGAATCCTGAAGAGACAGAAGCCGTCGAAAAAGTTGCCTGGTCTGCAGGAAGCCAATCCATGAGTCCGGATATTGTCGGTCAGCCGGTAGGAAAAATCGCTTCCATGGCGGGATTACATATCCCGGAAGGAACCACCCTGCTGGTGGCGCCCCTGGAGAAAATCGGGAAGGAGGAACCCCTCTCCTCAGAGATTCTTGCTCCCATCCTGGCTTTTTATGAAGCAGCGGATTTCGACGATGCCATCCGGAAATGCATTGACCTGAATTATCACGGGGGAATCGGCCATACTGCTTCTATTTTTTCTTCTGACGAAGAGAAGATCAAAAAATTCTCCATCATGATGAATGCCGGCCGGATTGTGGTCAATATGCCCTCTTCTCAGGGAGCCGTTGGATTCATGTACAATACCCTTGAACCCTCACTGACCCTTGGGTGTGGCACTTATGGAAAAAATATTACCACCGATAATATTTCAGCCCGCCACTTACTGAACATCCAGCGGATCACCCGCCGCAGGATGAATGAGCGGATGGTCAATCTCGGATTTGATATCTATTTTGATGAGGCAGCGGATGCGGATAAACTTGAGAAAGAATTCAATAAAAACTATTAAACTGACACGAAATGAACCTGAGAACAGAATCGACTGGTGAACTGGTAGTTTGTCATCTATCGGGAAGACTCGATACCATTGTCTCCCTGGCACTTGAACCTAAAATCGATCAAATTACACCTCCTGTGAAACAAATGGACTTTGATTTTTCTGAAGTTGATTACATCTCCTCTTCATTTCTGCGCATCTGCCTGAAGAAATTCAAAGAACTGGGGGAGGGAAATTTCTGGATCAGCTCCCCAAAACCGGATATAAAGAAAGTATTTAAAATTGCCGGGCTGGAGAAGCTGGTGAAAGGTTAGTCTGCAGTCCACAGTCCACAGTTGGCAGTCTAACACCGGATACTTTTATTTCGATTCCTCGCTACCTCGCTATCTTGCCACCTTGCTATCTCGCCACCTCTTACTCTCATCCCCTCACACACTCTTACCTGTAAGCCGCTCTATCAATTTCCCCTATCGTCTTCAACGGCTGAGGTGGTTTCAGATATTTGTCAAGAAAAGCGTATATCTTTAACCGGATCTCTTTTGCCGTGCGCGTGTCGATGCGATCGAACGAATGCCCTCCCTCCACATCCTGAAAAATTTCGTATTCAAACTTTTTTCCATCAGCTTTAAGACCCTGGATAAGGTGTTCAACTTCGAGGAGGTTCACATCATCATCGTTGGTGTTGGTATGGATCAGGAGTGGGGTCTTCAGTTTTGAAGTATTCCATGCCGGAGAACGTTTCTTATACTCTTCAACATTCTCCTGGGCAGTTTTTCCCAGGTGATAGTCGGCCGAATAGAGCGCCCTGTATTCATCGTCCTGATAGCCCATCCGGGCAATCAGGTCACTCACCGGAACCCCCGCGAAACAGACAGCATAGTGATCAGGGTGATCAAATACTGCCAGCAATGAGATCATTCCTCCGTGACTCCATCCAAGGATCCCCACCTTGTTTGCATCTACCATACTGTAATTTTCGACCATATAATTGCGGCTTGCATCGGCGTCTTCCACCTCCAGCCCGCCATAGTCGATATGCTCCCAATAGGATTTCCCGTAACCTGTACTTCCCCGGTATTCGGGAGCAATGACGATATATCCCTGTGCCATCAGTTCCCGGATGATATGTGCGTAGTAGGTAGTAAAGTCACCATGGACACCACCATGCGGGAACACCAGTAATGGGTATTTCTTCCCGGCATCAATGCCCCGTGGGATGAAGATATAGGCATAGAATTTCAACGGGTTTTTAACCCCCATCGCGGTTGGATTCATCACCGTTTCCTGGTTTACGGGAGGCCCGGTGATATATACCTTGTCTATGAATGCGACATCTCCCACGCGGTTGTACCAGGTTAGGTCATCCACCGCCTTCCTCACCTGATCCAGATCGAAAGAGAGATCCCGGATGTCTGTCTTAATGGATTGAATATCATTCTGATTCGATAAATTCTGGTTCTGAGATAAAACAGGTAAAAACGAAACCAGGAGAAAAAGAGACAAAAGAGATAAATTTTTCATGACATATAAGCATTTAAACTGAAATTCCGCCAATGAGGCAGATAAAGGTAAGAAAATAGGAAAAACAGAAAAACAAGTACCTTTGTAAAAAAAAACGTCTATGAAAAAACATGGAAAGATAATAGTGTTATTAGCCATTGCACTGATCGGGTTTTCCGGTTGTGGATCGAATAATCTGGATCAAGATGTTGCACCAATTGCAGATGCCATGTGCAAGTTCATTGAGATTCAGAACAACCTGAAAACAGCGATTGAAACCAACGACACAATGAACATACAGAAATATTCAGCCGACAAGCATAAAATGACCGTAGAGATTACTATTCTCAATAATGAATTTCAGGAAAAATACGGAGACTTGGTGAAGGATAAAGAATTTGGAAAGAAATTTAAAAAGTCAATGAACAAGGCGATGATTGATTGTCCGGCTCTTTCCACTGAGGATCGTGAAAAGATGAAAGCTGAACTCAACGAGTAATTTTCGGTTCGCGATGTCGTTTGACTTTTCACAAGTAACAGCCTCATTCAACCTGTCTAAAATGGAAGAGAAACTGAAAACCGCTCACTGATAATTATTCGCATGAAAACCTATCAATATTTTGCAGCCGGACTCCTGTTACTGGGTTCGGCTGTTTTCATTTCATCCTGTGATCCGGCTCAACATGGTGAAACGGATGGAACCAAACATGGCCTAACAGCAGACCCTCTTCCTTCCTGGAATGACGG
>JAFGNY010000195.1 GCA_016926765.1 Bacteroidales bacterium
ATGGTATCTTTGCCATAATCCCATGTTGCCCAAAGGGTGGCAATGTTCGTGAGCACGGCGAAGGCAGCTGCGATGACCAGAATCCCCACGGAGAGAAACAGGGTAGCGATTCGTTTTTCACGGAGGGCATAGACCAGTTCCACGAGGCCCAGCACCAGCACCATCATAAGAAGGTAGTAAGTGATTTGCGGGTGGTTTGCTTTGATCTCGAGTGAAAGAAAAACGGCTGTCAGGATGCCCCCGAGGAGATACCTTTTACGCAGTGTCAGGATGATCCCTGCCAGTACAGGAGCCACATAGGCGATCGCGTGTGCTTTTGAATTATGCCCTACATCCAGGATAATAAAAAAGTAAGAGGAAAATGTAAAGGCTATGGCTCCGGCTATGGCGAGCCACGGATCAATCCTGAGCACCAGGAGAAGGATGAAGAAACCAAGGAAATACAGAAATACAAGATTGGCCGGATGGGGGAGACCGAGTGAGAGGATCGTATCAAGGTAGCCCAGGATGTTCCCTTTGTAGACTACTGAGATCTGGTAGGCGGGCATTCCTCCAAACATCGAGTTTGTCCAGAGAGGTTCGGTTCCGGTCTTTTCCCTAAAATCGACGATCTCTTTCGACATGCCGGTGAAGTGCATGATATCTGACTGCTGGATTCGTTTCCCTTCCAGAAGGGGGCTGAAATAGATCATGGTGATCACCAGGAAGACAACAAGGGCGGCAATGTAGGGGAGGAAGGTCTTGAGATCAAATTTTTTCATGGGATTTGAATTATCAGTTGGTGAAAATAAAAAAAGAAGATTATAACATAATCTTCTTTCTCTACAAAGGTGGTTAAAAAAATTAATTTTTATCCAACTTTTCGTCTGAAACGGTCAATTTCTTTCTACCTTTCGCCCTTCTGGCTGCTAGAACCTTTCTCCCGTTGGCTGTGGCCATCCGTTCACGGAAGCCATGCTTGTTCTTTCTTTTTCGTTTTGAGGGCTGGTATGTAGGTTGTGCCATAGTAATTGAATTTTAGGGCTGCAAAAGTATTACTATTTATTCAGAATTCAAAATGCTGAATTCAAAAATATTGTGGAAAAGTTGACCGTTCCCGTTATTTTACCGGGATCTCTTTCAGGGTTTCAATCAGGAAGTCCCAGAATTTCTCAACGGTTTTGATATTTACTTTCTCATCCGGAGAGTGCGGGAAGCGGATCGTCGGGCCGAAGGAGATCATATCCCAGTTGGGATAGGCTCCTCCCAGGATACCACATTCCAGTCCGGCATGGATGGCCCTGATCTCCGGAATTTTACCGAATTTTTTCTGGTAGACGTTCTGCATCGTTTTTAAAATGGCTGATTCAGGATTTGGTTTCCATCCCTGGTATTGTCCGTCGAACAGGATGGTAGCGCCGGCCAGTTCAAATACGGACCGGATCATTTGTTCCAGGTCTGTTTTGGCGGAATCGACTGAGCTCCTCAGGAGGCACTGAACCTTGATCTCTCCGTTTGACGATTTCACGATAGCCAGATTGGTGGAAGTTTCTACAAGGCCGGGCATTTCATTACTCATCCGGATGACTCCGTTGGGGCATGCGTAGAGTGCATTGAGGAGATTATGCTGGGTTTTTTCATCGATCCATGCAGCGGGGCCGGCGACCGGATCTATCAGGATGGAAAGATCGGGTTCCACTGCGGACAGTTCTTTTCTGACAATCTCCGTAAATTCTTTCACATAGCTGAAGAATCCCTCTTTGTTTGCTGACGGAATACCAATGATGGCAGAGGATTCACGCGGGATGGCATTCCGGAGGCTTCCTCCGTCAATGGTGGACAGACGGAGGTTGAATTGCCGTTCGGCAACCCACATCAGGCGGTTGAGGATTTTATTCGAGTTTCCTCTTCCGAGAGGGATATCGAGTCCGCTATGACCCCCTTTCAAGCCCTTGACAACGAGCTTAAATGTTTCAAAACCTGAAGGAGCTTCAGATTCCTGGTAGCTGAACCGGGCGTTTGCATTGGTTCCGCCGGCGCACCCAATGTATAGCTCGCCTTCATCTTCCGAGTCCATGTTGAGAAGGATATCGCCGTGGAGTATCCCGGATTTCAGTTCGAACGCTCCGGTCATTCCGGTCTCTTCGTCGATGGTAAACAGGGCTTCGACCGGGCCGTGCTTCAGATCTTTGGATGCAAGCACTGCCATGGCAGCAGCTACGCCGATCCCATTATCGGCGCCGAGCGTTGTCCCATCGGCTTTCACCCACTCTTCGTCAACATAGGGTTTTAGCGGATCGTTCGTAAAATCGTGGACGGTATCTTCATTTTTCTGCGGGACCATGTCGAGATGAGCCTGCAGGACGACTCCCTGACGGTTTTCCATACCAGGTGTAGCCGGTTTGCTGATGATGACGTTTCCGATTTCATCCACAACAGTTTTAAGTCCGTGCTCCTTGCCAAAATCAACAACAAACTGTCTGACTTTCTCCTCATGTTTTGAGGGTCGGGGAATCTGAGTCAGTTCATAAAAATACTTCCAGAGGGATTCGGGTTTCAGGGTCAATAATTTACTCATGATGCAATTGAATTTATTGAGGTTATTTAAAAGGTTGTCCTATGTGTCTATTGTGGTTCATAAACGAAAGTTCGAAGTAATTATTTTGCGAAATCATTCGTTGCCGGTCCCTTTCTGCAGTTGCTGAAAGGAGATGAAGCGTTGCTGGTAGAGGACCGACATGAATTTATTTACCCGTTCGGGAGTTTCATCAGGTGGCTCCAGTTTCTCAGGATACTCCTTTCCCAGGTCATCACTGATTTCCCTGACAGTTTTTTTTCCGTCGATCAGCAACCAGGTGGCAGAGCCAAAGGAATCGAGTTTGATCCGGATGAACTCCTCCTTTTTAAAGGATCCCATAATGTTTTTAAGCCAGGTTCGTTTGAAACGGGGCAGGAGGATGTTAAGTTCTCCCTCTTTCCGCTGTTCGTGATTGAGCAAACGCACCGGAATCAGGTCCAGTGCGTTGCTCTTTTTCAGAATTTTCCGTCGTTCAAAAAAGTTGACTTCCATATCATTACATCCCTGAAGCAGGTGGTGCCGGTTCATCTGGTTTTCCGGCATTCTTCAGCGGGATCTGGATCATCACGAATCCAATGATGCCGATGATCACCAGGCTGATCAGGAACGATGGGTGCTGGAAGAAGACAAAGTAGTCGTAGATAAAAATATTGAACACCGCTAATATAGCAATGACCAGTCCCATCAGGGCTTCTCCGGCTATCATACCGGAGGCCAGCAGGACCCCGGTGTTTTCGACCCGTGTTTTTTGTGCCAGGTTGTATTTCCGTTTTTCGTTGTACCAGTCAACGGCGCCTTTGAATAATCCACCCACGAAGATGGCGAATGTTGTCTCGATTGGCAGATACATCCCCACGCTGACCAGCATGGGGCTTTTGACCTGCATCAGGATAAAGGCTACTCCCATCAGCATTCCGGCAACGATAAGCGGCCATGCCATAGCGCCTTCCACAATCCCCCGCGACAGGATCGCCATCAGGCTTGCCTGAGGAGCAGAGAGATTTTTACTTCCAAACCCACCCTGGTAACCCAGGTTGTTCCCGCTGGCAATATCTCCTTCGTGGAGATAAGCCAGTACGACAAACATCACGGCCCCGGCGAAAATCACACCGATGATATCTCCCACCTGCATCCTCCACGGGGTACCGCCCAGGATATGACCAGCTTTGAGGTCCTGGAGCATTTCGCCGGCCACAGCGGCGGAGACGCATACGATGGCTGCGACACCCAGAACGGCTGCTACCCCTGCTTCCCCCTGAACGCCTAATCCAACCAGGATCAGGGCGGTTACAACGAGGGCAGTCAGGGTTAATCCGCTGATCGGGTTGTTGCTGGATCCCATGATTCCCACCAGATACCCCGATACGGCGCCGAAAAAGAATGCCAGGATGATCATCAGCGTGGCAGCAACCACGGCAATCAGGATACTGGTTTGAAAGATGAAATACGTGATTCCGAAGGTGAGAACGGCTACCACACCAATCCCGGCCATGATTAATCCAAAGCTAAGGTCGCGTTCAATGCGGTCTTCGCTTTTTTCGATGCCCGAAGCGGCTTTTTTAACATCGGAAATAGAACGTCCGATCCCGGTAATAAGGCTTTTTCTCATTTTCCACAAGGTATATCCGGCACTTACCAACATACCGCCAATAGCAATCGGGCGCACGATGAAACGCCAGATGGAGGTGATCTGATAGGTGGGGTCGGTGACCCGTTCCATGGCAGCTTCCGCTGTAAGGGTTGGATCTGAACTCATCAGGTAGGCAGCCCAGGCCTGGAAGTCGAAGCTGGGCAACAGGAAATAGAGGATCATCGGGGCGAGCAATCCCCAGGCGATCAGTCCGCCGCTGAAGTTCAGGGCTCCGAGCCGGGGCCCGATAATGTAGCCAACGCCCATATATGCAGGGCTGACTCCGGGTGAACTGAGCAGCATCCCGCCTTTTCCTGTAAAGACTGTCCCGGCAATGGTTTGCTGAGAGAAGGTGACGAATTTTTCCCAGAGATATTGAAAAAGCCTGACTTCTGCCAGGATCTTGATCAGACCGCCCAATCCCATTGCCCAGAATAGAAATTTTGATCCGCCGGCGCCTGACTGGCCGGCTTTATGGATTTCAGCAGCTGCGATGGATTCGGGGAAAGGAAGTTCGGCATCTTCCACCATCACTCTTCTGAGCAACGCTACAAACATAATTCCGAGAATACCACCGGCAATCAGAATCAACGTCGAAGTAATATAGTGTCCAACGGTGAAGAATTCAGGCCAAACCCCTGAGATGAAGAATGCCGGAAGCGTGAAAATAGCGCCGGCGGCGACCGACTCTCCGATTGAACCTACTGTACGTGTAAAGTTCTCCTCCAAAATGGTGCCTCTCAGCATCCGTAAAATCGCCATCCCCAGCACCGCAGCAGGATAGGTAGCCGCGATCGTCATTCCGGCTTTCAATCCAAGGTAGGCATTAGCAGCTCCCAGGATGACAGCGAAGAAGAGTCCGATAATCAGCGCTCTAATGGTGAATTCACTCATCTTGGTTTCCGATGAAACAAAAGGGACGAATTTCTTTTCTTCAGACATAGGATTGGATTTTAGTGATTTGTATTTTCCGGCATCAAAATAACAAAAAAAAGTAAGGCGCTCAACAGACCGGGATGTAAATCAGTTTTTTTGAGCTAAAATAGGGTTCCGTAAAAAAGTCAGATAACGGAGTGACAGATGCTTCCGGATTTATTTTATTTAGTTGGTTTTCAATATCTCCTCCACTCAGGTACAGAATTCCATTTTTCCTGTCGTTCAGATGTTCGGGAGCAATCTTTTTTCTTGCCATCTGGTAAAACCTTAACAAATCGGTCACCGCTCTTCCGGTGACAAAATGATAGTTTCCGGTCATCGATTCCAATCGGATCTGACGAGGTTGGATATTGGACAGATTCAATTCTTTCCCGATCTCGGTTACCACCCTGATTTTCTTCCCAACCGAATCAATGAGCGTGAACGAAACATCCGGAAAGAGAATGGCCAGGGGGATTCCCGGCAGTCCTCCTCCGGTTCCGGCATCCAGGATACGGGTTGCCGGCTTCATCCTTAAAGCAAGTCCTATAGAAAGGGAATGAAGGATGTGATGAGTATAGATATTTTCAATATCTTTCCTTGAGACCACATTGATCTTTTCGTTCCAGAAATGATACAGATCACCCAGTGCAACGAATTGTTGCTGCTGAGTATGGGTAAGGGAGGGGAAATATTTCTGGATGGAGGAAAACAGGGTGAATTATTCTTCTTTCTTTTTTGCTTTGGTTGTTTTCACTTTGGGTTCGGCCGGAGCTTTCTTTACCGTAGTCTTTTTTGCAGCAGGTTTTTTTACAGCCGTTTTTTTAACTTCAGGAACTTCCTTGACCGGAGCATCCACGACCGGAGTATCCATGACCGGAGTATCCACGACAGGGGTTTCCACGACCGGGGTTTCTATAGCGGCAGCTTCAACGATTTCAACTTTTTTAGTCTTTTCAGTTTTCACCGGTTTCTTTGGCTGAACCTCTTTCTTTACCTCTTCAATCCTGGCTGGTGACGCTTTTTTTGTTTTCCTGGGCCGTGTGACGCCATAGCTCTTGTTGATGATTTTACCTCTTCGGCTCTTTTTATCTCCTTTTCCCATAGTGGTCTTATTAATGTTCTTTCGATGATTTACAGGGGGCAAAAGTAATAAAATTTTATCGATTGCCCATGAAGTTCCGGATGATCAGATCAGGTTTTTTAATCATGGCTGATGCCCAGGAGATCAGAATATCTGTTTCCTCTTCATCCGATAGTTTCCAATCGATTTCCGAGAGGCGTAACCTCCGGGTGAGAGTGTATAGAATAATTGCAGCGGAAACACTGATATTAAGACTTTCAGTGAATCCTACCATGGGGATCCGGATGAATTGATCTGCCCGTTGCAGCGCATCGGGGGAGAGTCCCCGAAGTTCGGTACCGAAGAGGAGTGCAACTTTCTTATCGAGAGGAAACGATTCCGGTGTTTCACTATCCAGATGTGGGGTTGCAGCTACAATCTGATACCCCTGATTCTTCAGTTTCGTCAAGCAGCCGGGTGTATTATTCTGATCCTGATTATAGTTTTGAAGGGTCAGCCATTTGGCAGATCCCACCGCGACATCCGGATTGACCTGGTAGTTGTTTTTATTTTCGATAATATGCACATCCTGGATGCCGAAGCAGTCGCAACTTCGCAGCACTGCACTGGCATTATGAGGTTGGTAAATATCTTCCAGCACGATAGTGATGTGCCGGGTACGCAGCCGGACAGCTTCCCTGAATTTCTGTTGTTTGTTTTCTGAAATGAAGGTCAGAAGATAGGCAAGGATCCGCTGCCTGTCGGAGAGGGAGTAAGTGGAAGCGATGGCCATCGTTATTCGTTTCAGAGTGAGATGTAAAAGTAAAAAAAAGCA
>JAFGNY010000196.1 GCA_016926765.1 Bacteroidales bacterium
TTGCTGATAAAATAGAGTGACGAATCATGATTGACGTTATAATAGGATCTGCTCATGGTGAAGTAATACTTCATCTCGGCCGTCTGGTTGTATGGATGATCCGGAAAAAAGCTGATCCTGAGCTGGTAAAGTCGTTCTGCTTCATGGGCTGCCTGATGAAAAATATCTTCCCATTGAAACTCTTTCTTTATTTTCCTGGTTCTTCCCTCCTGAAACCCGTCATCGGTTTTTCCCTCCATCTCAAACGATTCCCTGGCGGACTTGATATCCGCATCTAGATACAGATTGATCGTGTGCTGTACATCATTGGACAAGAGCCCACAATAATTCAAAAGGACTTCTTTCTTTATGGAGACATATTGACTATCAAGACGCTGAATTTCAAGAAAGTAAAAATCTGCTCCCCGGTTTCCGAAGAGGTTTTTGGCGGCCAGGTTTGAATAGAATGAATCGACAACCGGTTTGACTTCATCGGGGACTGCGGCCTGCTGGACAATTCCCCGCCCGGTGTTCATGGCTAGCGACGCCCCGGAACTGTTCCCGGTTCCCGGTTTCAGGAACTCAGGAGGCTCTCCGGCAGGATGAACTTCCCCGACAAAGGAGGTCAGATTCTGATCGCAGCAAAAGGCCGGCTCCTGTTTGAAATTGGTCTCTTCGGGGATTTTGATCTGCAGGAACCGTTTTATCTCTGAAAGAGAGATCAGGCTGTCTTTGTTGTAATCGGCTTTGCCATACAATCCCTGTAAAAGAAAATAGGTGAACACGCCATGACCCGACCAAACCAGGTTGCCCGGAACATCCTCGAAACTCTGTTGTGCGTTGCTGCTCGAAATGATCCGTATCTCTCCGGTATTGTCATCCAGGGTGCTTTGCGAAAGCAGGGTCAGTCCCTCTTTCCCCGCCACGGCGTCAAAGGAGCGGCAGGCGTCAATGATCAGAATCACTTCGATCCCTTTCTGAGACATCGGGGCAATAAAATCCCGTTTAATATTGAACATCGGGATACCCCCGGAATAAAAGATATTGGCTTTGTTGAACTGGGGACTTACGTTGTAGGCCATCAGGTAGGCGCTGTTGTTCCCAACGGAAACGCCGTGACCTGCAAAGTAGATAATAGCACGGCTATTGGGTTTACACATCTGCTCCAGCCAAACCATCCCGTTCTCCAGAATATCTCCGTTTTTGGCGTTTTCATTCAGAAGCACCCGGATGTTTTCGGCCGGGACATGCAACCCGGACTTGCTCTGCAGGTACTCAGCAAAGGCCAAAGCATCCGCATCAGCGTAATTGAGCCTGTTGAACTTTTCGTAAATCGATATGCCGATGACTAGTGCATAAGTCTCACGACTGACCGTTTCGCTAGCTGTGACTGCCTCAACGCCACGCTGCTGTGAATAACAGAGCAATGGAAGAAACAAAGTCCCTAACCAGAACCAATTTTTTTTTGCACCCTTGACCTGAATTTTATCATTCATTTTGATGCCGATAGAGTTTTACTTTTAATCTTTTACACACCGTACCGAAAACCCGCCATCACCGCTATAATAGATATTTGTGAACTCGGGTTTACCTCTAACAAGATGAAGATAACTCCAGGTGTTTGGTTGTGTATAGGGATCGGAACTCCAGAACAGGGCCGCGGAGTTTTCGTTCAGGTGCTCCTTCACATCTTTGACTTTTGCAGTGGCTGTCCGTTCGAGGTAATTGACCGGATCAGCCTGCTTCAGCGTTACATATCCCGCAAAGGTCAGATTGAATCCATCTCTCGTAAGCTGATCCATCATGGCGGGTTTCCCTCCCGTGAAACTGATCAAATCAAACCATTCCATGACTGAAGGGAGATGCCATCCGGAGGGACAGACTTGCTTTGCTGCATACCAGCCGTAAAACCGGCCTGATTCCTTGCAGTCATTTGAGGTATGATAACACCAGGATCCATCGCGTACAAATACCTTTTCTGCATCAATATATCCTCCTTGAAACGCATAATTGAGGTTTTGCGCCATCCATACTTGGTTCCCTAGCCTTATGGTTTTATAGGTCTTTCCATCTCGGGGGTCCGTAAAGGAATTAGTTTCCTGAATTCTTAGCGGGCCGCCTGGGTTGTTCCAATTCATGTTTCTGAAATCGATGACATATGTTCTATCCGCAAAACTCCCTGCTGACCCGATGAAAAAAATACAGGTTTTCTGGTTATCCGGAAATTGGAGTTGGATACCCCAGTCATTGGCAAGTGTAATGTGCTGACCTTCCCATTGCAGCATGGTCCTGACTCCCGGAGCGATAGTATAGGTCGTAAAGGAACTGGCAGGATTATCCGAATGATAAAGGAGTGCATTAACAGGAACATCAAAGGGATTGAATACCTGAACCCAGCCATTTACGATTGTCGTGGCCCGGCGATAATTTAAAACGCTTGATTTTGAATAATCAGGACATTGGGCAACTGATAACATTTGGGTTACACTTAAGAATAAAATAATCAATGTTATCGGAGTGATACTTTTATGATTTCTCATACGCCATTTTATTAATGAGTCTGTTTTATTTTGTGTTCTGATGGATCCGTTTGTAATTGTTGACATGCTTCCACTGATTATTTGCTTCCTGTTTTGAGCTGAATTGAGTCGTCAAAATAATTTTCTTGTAAAGCCTCAAGGCTCTTTAGTAAATACATGTCATCAGGATGACTGATTATTCCATTCCTGATCGTTTCATACGCTTGAGAAATAAGGTTCCTTTCTAATAAAAATCCTGCGAGTGAGAGCACCTGGATCTCATCTGAGATTCCTTCAAGGCACATTTCCTTTTGGAGCTCGAGAAGCTGGTTAGCTACTGACAGGCTGTCAACAACAATGACCAAATTGAGCGGTTCATCAGTTGAGTATCCCGGAACATCCCTGACGCACCAGAAAAACCGCTCCGGAAGCGAGGAGCCGAGTACCAGTTTGCATGCATAGGTCGTATCATTGAAGATCCGTTTCGTGATAATGAGCTGTTTGCTTGAGTCGAAGAGGTTGAAAAAGAACTCATCCCGCCCGGTCGACCGGCACCATGAAAATGTGTTCCACCCGCTCAGGACGTTCGTTGAATCAGGGGGGAAAGCTGGCTGGATCTTCCTGCCGCGCACGATGGAAGCATGGATTCGCTGTCCTTCCGGATTCTCCTTTTCTGTGAGCTCTTCCTTGAGATAGGTCAGGTATTTTTCCATAAAGGTCAGCTCCTTGTTCAAGCATAAATGCTTCAACTGCTCAAAGGAATAGGACCCCGGTGAAGTCAGTACCAGTGGTCTGTTCTGATCAGAATACAGGATGACCTGGGCCTTGTCAGGAAGTTGGATTGAACCACTGTTTATCAGCTTGTTCCGGACAATCCCTACCTGGTTGCCCATGTCGTCTATCTGCTTTACGTCCCCTGCAGCATAATAGATCCGAAAGCCTGTGCATTGGGCATGCATTGACAAGGATACAGACCATATCGCGAGAACAGAGAGCAGAAGAAATAGCCTTTTCATACTATGGATCGGGTGAGGTCAAGTAACTCCTGATGCCAAACCATTTTTGCAACAGTTTAACCAGTAGATCGTAAAAGTAAATCAGTTCAGCCGAAAGGACGATGCCCAGAAACAGAAGGAGCGGATCGAATTTAATTCGGAGGGTATGATAAAACCACAGCACCAAAAACAGAAGGATTATGACATAAATTAACTGAGTGAGTTTGGTCACCGGAGGATACCAGGTATGGTTCGACCGGAAAAGATACAAGAAGAATAGGATCAGCATCATGCACAGGAAATACGAGATGATGAGCTCAAGGATCCTGGGAACGGTGCGGATATAATTTCCATGAAGCATCATGGAAAGGATGTTCGCATGAATCACGACCCCATACATGTCGGGGAGCGACCGTCCGCTGATCTGTGAATTTAAGGGCGTGAAGTATTTATCTTCGATCGATTGTACAGGTGATTCCGTTGGGTAGAAGCTCCCCATCAGCACAATTTTACTTCTTGCGATGCCGAGCAGGCTGGGATGCTCAAGGG
This sequence comes from Bacteroidales bacterium, assembly GCA_016926765.1. GTDB lineage: Bacteria > Bacteroidota > Bacteroidia > Bacteroidales > FEN-979 > QYOJ01. Next base: position 4,043 of record JAFGNY010000196.1, read on the forward strand.
CTTTCCGACCGGAAATCTGAATGAACTGATCCGCGTTTCCCTGGTAATGAATGATACATTGGTCGGGAATCTGGTTACGCGATTTGGTAAATCGGACAGGATCACACATACGTAGTAGTACCCAACTAAAAGATGGAATAGTATCTCCATGGAAGATCAGCTCAGGATCGAAGGACCTGACGGTGGAACGTTCCGGATCACTCGCTATGAAGTTTACATGCCCTGTGGGAAGGTTTCCGAAAAATGGATTCGATTTGATATACCCGGTAAGCTTTCCCTGAACATCTTCGGTTAGATACCCTGGCATCACCAGGTTGTGGGTTTCCTGAAGTCTCACTTTTAGTAACGAGTCAGTTCCGGGATCCTTGCGTTCTGTGAAAAGAATGTCAATCCCCACAACAGCCGGGGAGTATGAATTAAGATCCCCGAGCAGATTAGCAATTTCCCCGCGAGTCAGATCATCGATGGAGAGCAAGACAATATTCGTATCGGGATTGGTCTGGGCTCTCCCGATTCGTGAGTAAAGGACATCTGTATATTGAAAGTCCCCGAAGGCTTTCTCAAACGGATCAAAAAAACTCAGATTGATAACAACCAGCTCTAGAAGCCAGATGATTGCGAAGACCAACAGGGTAGCAAAAAAGCTTTCGAAAATAAGACGGGATGATTTCCAGTTCGGTTTTTTTTCCATCAGACCAGCAAGCGGATTAATCCTTCTTGGCGATGATAAAAGTAGTAGAAAAAATGTTTACCGAGGAGGCGGGGAGATCGTAATCAACCCCTCGGGTCTGGGTAAAACTGTTCCGGTAAAGTTTTTCGAACGGACTGGTGGGTCCTCTTGTTCCTTCGAAATCACCTCCCCGGGAAGTTGTCAGGAAATCGAGATTCAATGGTGTCTCGGCAGCCACCAGTATAAAGAGCTCATTCCCATACGGTGGGGCAATCTTGAACACTTGCGGGACTTCAAATGTTTCGCCTGGCATGATTTTTAATTCTTCTGGTGTCTTTGCCAGTCTCCCCTGTCTGTCTTTCCAGGGGATCAGGCAGTTTATTACATTATCAGGCTGGATATCCAGTAAGTTGTAATAAGCGAGGAGTTTCCCATTGTTAATGATTCGTAATTTAAACTTGTCTCCTGGGTTAAAACAGACCTGATTCGTTGGCAGTGTTTTTAAAGCAAGGGGCAAAACAGAGTCAACTTGAGACGGAGTTCCCGGTTTGATGGTAACAGGAATAAATTCAAACTTCAGGTCGAGTAAGGAGCTCTCCTGCTTGATGGCTTTCAAGAGCTTCACCTGCGCATAATTTTTAATCGATTGGGTGATTTTCGACACCGCGAAATCCTCTTTTAAAGGATCCATTTCCTGATCATACAATACCACGTCATCGGCGGTGATTACCTGAAGATTGGTGCCTCTTGTTTTCTCGGTTTCGATGAGAATCTCCGGTAGGAAATCGGTAAACAGGATCAACTGTGATTGTTGAAAGGATGCCATCAGCTTATCTTTGACCGAAGGTGTGATGCCAGCTCCCATTTGAACCCTTACGCGCTGGTCTCCAAGATTTTGATTTAACAGGAATACCCAGGCTTGTTTTGCAGTATTTTGGGGTATAGGGGATGAGGTTTCAAGGACACTTTCCATAATGCTGCTGGCGCTGATGGTTCCGGTTGCAAACGGCTTGGATTCGGAAGGATCAGTCGTGCCGATCGGGAAAAAGCCTACTTCGCTGCCCTCTGTCAGTCCCATAATCACACCGGCATCCAACGTCATATTCTGCGTATCCTCCCATTTTTGTACCATGCAGTAGGGTTTCTGCTCAATGGCCCGGCCACCCAGAACCACCCTGTCTACATCTCCTTCCACCTGCGGGGTTTGTCGTGGAGCAATGGCCGACATTTCCACTTTGATTTTATCGAACGTCCCCCGGTAGGTCGTGTTTTTCTTCAGGTCTGAAAATACCACGCTGAATGCATAGGAGAGAGAACCAAAAGATCCCAGCTTGTCGGCTTCATATTCATAATTAAGTTCGTTGGCGCTTGCCGCGCTAAACACGACGATAGGAGAAAGGTCTTTGGCATCGGCACATTCGTCGAAGCCTCTTGTATCTTGATCCACAGACGTGGGTTGATAATCCGGCGCCTTGAATACCACTGCCGTCCCCCGGCTTTTTCCGATTCCCCGCGTTCCGGTTCCCGAGTGGCAGGCGTCCAGTACCACCAGCACATTCCCGTCGGGTCCTGCTTTTTTCCGGATCCCATCCAGTAGAGCGCCCAACTCTTCATCCCTCAAATGTTTTTCTCCCTTATAGGAATCACTCTTGTAGTTCATGCAGGCATCGAAGGGAATCATGGCTTCGTCGTAGCCATCCATTTCATCTACACCCGGTGGATCGTTATCCTGGATTTGTTGTCCATGTCCCGAAAAATGGACGCATACGATATCTCCTGGATTCACACGGTCGGCTAATGCTTTCAACGCTTCGACAATGCCGGCTTTCGTTGCTTGCTGATCTGCGATCACCCGGATGTCTTCCGGCAAAAACCCCTGTTTCAGTAACGCTTCTTTTACAATGGCGGTATCGTGCAGGGAGCTGATGGTCGGCCAGCCGGTAATTTCAGGATAATTTCCTACGGCAATGATCAAAGCCGTTTTCTTAGGCACGCTGCCGGTGAAATTCATTAAAACGAATCCCAAAAAAAAGGCCAGGACGGAAAACGTAAAAAGCTTGGTGTTCATCATTTAATGGTTTATAAGTTATAGCAGATGCCAGGGTTAAAAAGATAAAAACTGCTATAACAACAATCAACACGAATAACTTAATAAAACACGTGCATTGATATCAAGGCGCATTAGCGGCTTCGGAAGTGTTTTGGAAATGGCGAAAACCTATGGATTAAGCTTCCAGGTGTGTTGATAACCGCAATCAACCATTCTGGGACCCCAATAGAAAGATGTCCCGGGTGCTTCAGCATAGAGCTTTGTATTTCCAGGAATAGCCCAAGTCACTCTTTTATCCCACGGTTTGATCTGACCACGGTAAGAACCATCTATATAAATGTCAATATACCAGCCAGTCCAATTGTCAATTACCACATCACAATACCCAGGATAGACATCGCCTCTGCTTTTATCTTCCTTGGCAGGCTGACCAGGTGTATTTGTCATTTTTGGAGTAATTTGCACAGGTGCTTCACCGCGTGTTTTTACGGCACTTTTTTCTTCAATTACTTTGGTTTGTTTTTCCTGGGCATAACTGAGAACAGTGCTGCTCATTAAAAAAATGGTTATCAGAACCACCATAGAAATAATTTTTTTCATTTTGCTGGAGTTTACTTGGTTAATACTTGTTGTGGGGTGCTTTATTGTATAAAAGTATGGCGGTCTTTTCATGTAGACAATACCCCCAAAGGTGTATTTTTTTAGGGAATTTTAATTTTAAGTTATAAAAAAGTTAATAATTTTATATCCTAATTAACCTAAATAGCATATGCCTGTTAATCGAATAAATATATCAAAGGTCCTTGAAAAAGTGGGACTTGGAAAATTCGATGAATTGACATCGGAAGAAAAAGTAGTATTTTATGAAGAACTGCTTTCTAAGGTTGAAGCTATGATCTATATCAACCAAATAGAAGACTTAAATGATTTTACGACAGTCAGGAATATCTATGCCAATGAACTGGCATATCGACTACTTGGCTTCAATCGGTCCGAGATGGATGAAATGGGATGCCGACTCTTTTCAGAAACCCTACACTCGGATGATATAAATATGACCAGTCAATCCATTGATTTTCACACCTTGAAACCGGGGGATTCCTTCGTGGCAAAAATTCGGAAGGTCAATAAAAAGAAAGAGACATTCTGGCATTTGGATCGCTGGTCTGTGTTGAACTTAAAGGCTGGAAAACCCTGGCAGTTTCTCATTGTCTCCATGAACGTTCAGGATGAATTGCAAACGAAGAAGCAACTGTCGGAACTGCTGAGGGGAAATACGTGTCTGCAAAATAAATTGGTTCTTTGCTCATTGACCTCTCGCGAAAAAGAGATTATTAAACTGATTACGGAAGGTATGAAAGATACAGAGATCGCCAGAAAACTCTTTATTTCAGAAAAAACAGCTAAAACCCACCGCAAAAATATCCTACACAAACTAAAAAAGAAAAATACCGCACAACTGGTCTGTTTTGCGGTGGAGAACGGACTTCATTGAACCGGTTCAATAATGTAGGAACCGGAGCGAAGCGGATCTCGGCGAAGCCAATGTAGAAATGCAGGAATGCATTCGTAAATCGAAAATCGAATCAATCGTAAATCACCTCGACCTTCACTTCCTCCCAATCATTATTTGCACACCACCCTGAGTTGTGACAATCGTGATATCCTGTAATCCTGCCTCCCGCATCCAGGATCTGAGTTCCTGTTCGGTATAGGTATCCCCATGCTTCGTTCCAACCAGCATGTTAATAGCGAAGATTGCGCCAACAGTTGGCTCAGTGCGGTCTTTGCTCATGATATGGTCCAGGATCACTAGTTGACCTCCCGGATTCAGGGACTGTACTCCCTTTTGGACCAGCAACCGGTTTTCTTCCGGAGAGTTGATGTGAATGATGGCAGACATAAAAACCAGGTCGTAGCCCGATCCGAAGGAATCCCTCAGATAATCCCCAGCTATGACAGATATACGATTCTGGATTCCGGAGTACTCCTGTCCTTCGTCCTTCAACAGGGAGGAACTGAGGGTGAGGTATTTCTTCGTAATCCCAACAATATTTGGCAAATCGAACACCACTCCGGTCATTTTTGGGTTCCGTTTCAGGAACTCCTGGGTAAAGGCTCCGGAACCGCCTCCTACATCCAGTACCCGAAGAACAGGGATCAGATCGAGGACATCTGCCACTTCAATGGCCTGAGGGCCCGCCCGCCGGTGCATGGCGGCAATGAAGGCTTCCTGCCAGTCGTCAGACCGTTCGTTGATCGGTTGATCCACCGCGACTGATGTCCCGGCGATCAACGCATCCGTGAGGGTGCTCCAGCTTTTCCACAACCGGTTTGTATGGTTCAGGTTGCTCAGGTAAAAAGGGGAGGAGGAGACAAGGAACTTGTCGGAGAAGGCGGTGTTGCTGAACATGCCGTTCGCTTTTCGCAGGAGGCCGATGGCCACGAGGGCATTCAACAGGCGGTTGGTGCCCCGGGGATCCGTGCCCAAGAAACCGGCTACCGTTTCGGATGAATTCCCCGGGGAAAGGAGGTGATCGAATACCTTCAGTTCAGCTCCGGTTAGGATGATCCGGCTGACACGGAAACCGTTGACCAGATCCTGGAAATCGGCCGGAGTGGTGATTTCGGTCATTGTGATGTGGTGGTTTGGTGGTGTGGTGAAATAGTGTAAAAAGATGCGGGTTACGCGTTACGCGATATGCGAAATGTTGATTCACATTTAACTTCTCGCGTCTCACGTCTTACGTCCCCCGTCCTTCGTATTTCCGCCTGTCCTCCTGTCATTTCGCCAATCCCAGCATACTAACTCCCTGGTCGTACACAATATCCACCGGGATCTGTTTTGATTTCAGGAGATCCAGAGCTGCCTGAAGTTCAGGATGGATAAGGCCATTTGCTTCCAGGAATTCAGCGGCCTGCTGGTAGTTGCCATCGCCTTCGGTTATCAGGACAAACGCTGCCCATTCATTCATGACTTCCCTGATCTTTTCGAAATTGACCGTGTAGGTTCCAGCATCCGTGCGTTCGAAGGCACCTTTTTCGCTGAAATAGTTGAAGCACATCATGTTGGCTTTCCCATGAGCGCTGGCAGCACCGAACCGTACCGAGCGGAACATCCCGGCCATGAAGGTGACAAAACAGTCTTCTGGTGTGATGCCTGTGATCTCGCCCAACTCAATGAGCTTTACTGAAAGAAAAAGTCCGAGTACATCCGCTTTGGCTTCTTCGAAGGCGCTGTATTTCTCCTTCAGGGCCTCTCGTATGGTTTCATTACCGGCAATGGTTTTTTTCATCCCAAGTCCGTGACCCACTTCATGGAACATCACATTGCTGAAGAAGGCGTCGAACTTGATGTGATCACGTTGAGCAGAATCAATCAAAACACCTGCAATCGGAACCAGTATATGATCAAATTTAGCGCGCATGGCGTTTTTCAGCTGAAGCCGGCGGCTTCCTTTGGTCGATTGAACCTTCTCATCATTCGGCAGGTTGATGGCTATGGTCTTGCTGCCGGCGTTCATATCTCCGGCACTGTAAATGATATCATAGGCGTTGAGGTCTGAGGCGGTACCCGGCGTCCCTTGTTTGTATTTTGCATCTACAGGCAATTGTTCCTGCAACATGGGAAGGAGCCCGGTAAATTTCTCCAACCGTTTACTCCACTCCTTATCCTTTACCAGGATAGCCGACTCGTATGCAGTTTTATAACCAAACAGCTTGTCCTCATAGTTCTCGATGGGGCCAATCACCAGGTCGATCGTATTGGTTTTCATATCCATCCAGGCCATATCCGAAGGATAGTAATCGTCAGAAACCAATGCTTCCGCCCGCATCTCCAGGTATTTTTTAAGGCCCGGATCATCTGCCAGCTGCGAGGCGGATTTCAACAAACCGGCTACTTTCTCGAGTTGTTCCTGATAAGCTTCATGATACCAGACAGATCTCAGACTTCCATCCTCATTCCTCCACACAAGCGTATATTGGTTGGTTTTATCAGGATTATCCCACTTTTCAAATTCTTCTTTAGTCATGTTCTGGGGATAAAAATTGGCCCCGGCAGGTTTTTCTCCATAGTCGGGCAGGAAGGGTTTGTTTCCGTTGAGCCGTTCCCACGGACCGTAATTGATCATGGCAAACTTGCGTGCATCCGGATTGACGATACTGTCGAGGAATACCTGCTTGTTTTCTTCAAACGCCTGTTGCCAGAAAAGGTTATCCATGATCTGTGCAGCTTCCATCAGCATCGGGATCATCTTCTTCTCATTTTCAGTGAGCGCCGTCAGGTCTGTCGTCAGCTTCACAACGGCAAATTCGGCGACTTTGGCTTGCATCAGGGAATCAAATGTGAGTTGTTCGGCTGTTTTGGTCACCTGGTTGCAACTTGTCAACCATCCGATGACTGCCACCGGAAGGAGGAAAGTGAGGAAGGTTTTCATTGGAAATCATTTTTATTGGGGTTCAACAATCGTATTGGTTTGTTCAGTGTTATTTTGTATGTTTGTGCCTCTGCATCATGCAAAAGTAGTGTAAACCTTTTTAAACCCAAGAAAGTATGTCTGGAATTTTATGGGCAATCATTATTGCCGTCCTCGTCATTCTGTTTTTAGCAGGAATCCGGATCATCAGGCCAACGCACAGGGGACTGGTGGAACGGTTTGGAAAATACCATCATTTCGCTAACCCTGGTTTCTCGTGGATCATCCCCGGGATTGATAAAATGTACCAGATCAATGTTACCGAAAAAATGATCGACGCCGAGCCACAGGAGATCATCACGAACGACAACCTCAATGCGAAAGTGGATGCGCAGGTTTACTTCAAGATCAAAGCCGATGAAGAGAGCGTGAAGGCATCACAATACAATGTAAACCGGATAGAATACCAGATTGTCAACCTGGCACGCACGACCCTGAGAAATATCATCGGGACCATGACCCTGAAATCGGCCAACAGCGAGCGTGGAAAAATCAATAAAGAGCTGCATAGTACACTTCTGGATGAGACGGCGCACTGGGGAATTGAAATTGTCAGAACCGAACTTAAAGAGATCGATCCTCCGAAAGATGTCCAGGAGACGATGAATAAGATTGTGAAAGCGGAAAACGAGAAGATCGCAGCGATCGATTTTGCTACAGCACAGGAGACTCAGGCCGATGGTTTGAAACGTGCTGAGATCCGGAAGGCTGAGGGGATTAAAATAGCTGCTATTTTGCGTGCGGAAGGAGACGCTCAGGCAATTCAACTGGTAAACGAAGCAGCTGAAAAGTTCTTTATCGGAAATGCACAAGTATTGAGAAAAATTCAAATGGTAGAAGCATCCCTTCAGGATAATGCCAAAATAATTGTCCCTGAAGGGTCCGATCTGGTGAATGTCCTTGGAGAGATGGCCGGAATTATTCCGCTGAAACCAAAGAAATCAGAGAATTAATCCGAAAGGATCAGCCTTTATCCGGACGTTGCTTGATCATCTCCTTCAGCTTGGCTGCAAAGTCCTTTGCTGTACCTGATAACTCTTCCCTGAGTTTTGACAGGTCATGAGAAAATGAATCAATCCCTTTTTCCAGGCTGCTTTTAAACGCTTCGTATTCCTGGTGAGATTCCTGATGACGGGCCTCATGCGCAGCCTGTACTTCGTTGATCAGTCTTTCCAATTGTACCAATTTTTCTGCCGTCTCTCCGGATAATTTCTGAATGTGGATCTCTGCTTCCCGTGAGGAGGACTGAATTTCCGACCTGATGGACCCGTGGTCTCTTTCAAATTTACTTACCTGATCATCAAGTCGTTTTGATAATTCATTCCATCGGTCATCCAGGTGATTAAAAAGTGAAAGCATACGATGCCGGAAGATGAGCAGCCAGATGAGGACAAGGAGGGTAAACAGGAAAAGGCCTGCGGGAATCAGGATCGCTATGAGCGTACCCGATTTGCGTTGTGTCAGTAAACGGTCATCGAAACTGGATTGAGAGGATTCGAGAAGTTGGATGGCCTCTTGCTGGAGAGTGATCGTCTCCGACTGAGAGACAAGCAACTGAGCGAGACTGTCATTAACCTGAGCCTGGATGAGAATCATCTGTTTTAATTCCTGGTTGTTTTTACTCAATTTGTAAATGGATTCCTGGAGGCGGGCTTTTTCAACCTGAAAATCTTTTTTAGCCATGAATTCTGTTTCCTGACAGAAGAGCTGATTCTGGAGTATGAACAGTACTCCGAAAAATAGGATAAATCGTTTCATAGGATCTATTTTAGGACGTTAAATATATAACAAAAACGTTGAATATCAAATAAAAAATTAAAATTCAGACTCAAAATGTCTTTATATTTGCTGGAAGTAAATCATCGGATATGAAACGAATCTTTAGCTTAATCATCCTGACAGCCTTCCTGCTGGGATTTTCTTCCTGTGAAAAGATTAAAGGGAAAGGTGAGGTCGTGAATCAGACGCGAACAGTTACTGATTTTACCGGGATCTCTCTTGCCATTGATGGCACGGTCTATTTTTCTCCCGACACCAATTACTATCTCGAGGTGAGGGCTCAGCAGAATATTCTGGATATCTTGGAAACAGTGATAGGATCTAATAGTACGTTGATCATCAGGTATAAATCTGGTGTTATTGTGGGGACTCATGAGCCGATCAAGATTTTTGTCGCTGCACCTGATATGCGATCACTTGTCATTAGCGGTTCAGGAGATATTCTGGTGGATACTCCCTGGCAATCCCAATTCATTGAAACATCGACCAGTGGTAGCGGTAACATCAATATTTCCAGTCTGGATACCGATGAGCTCAGGGTGAATATCAGTGGTTCGGGGAATGTTCAGGCAACCTCAGGAACAGTCAATTTTCAACAACTTACGATCAGCGGAAGCGGCAACATGGATCTGTTAGGGTTGGAGTCCGATACGACCATTGCCACTATCAGCGGTTCAGGCAACATCATGGTATGGGTGAACAAATTACTTGATGTGACTATCTCCGGGAGTGGAAATGTCAGCTATAAAGGGAACCCGGTGGTCAATACCCATATTTCAGGATCGGGTTCAGTCATTAAAATTTAATCAGCCGCTAACGGTCTGTTCCTGACCAGGGGCCCGGTTACCGGCTTATTCCCTTTTCGATCAGGAGTTTGCGGATTGCAGGCAGTGCTTCTCTGGCTGCCTTAATCCCTGCATGAAACATTTGGTCATTCTCCTTGCTGCTCATCAGCGGCATCCCCTGAAGATCCGGTGAGATCACGATATCGGCAAGGGGCAGCCGTTCCTCCTTTAATTTATGGGCAGCTACTGCATAGGCTCTTACCATGACCTTTCGTTTATTCTTAAAAACGGGAACCGTATCAAAGTCGGCCATCACGTCTACTGCAATAATGACTTGCGGCTGATAAGACCTGGCGACATCTGTTGGGACCGCATCCAATACACCTCCGTCAGAAAAAACGGTTCCGTACATTTTTACAGGTTCAAAGATATAAGGGATTGCGCAGGAGGCATTGACAGAGGGGGCGATGGGTCCTGCAGCCAACGCAACGCTTTTCCCATGCATCATGTCGGTGGTAACGGCAACAAAGGGGATGGGTAGTTCTTCAATAGTTGTATGTTTGAGATTTTCTCTCAGATAGGCCTGCAGACGCTTTCCGGAAACAAACCCTTCACTGGATCGGAAAAGAGAAAAATCAAATACATCTTTTTCGGTTGTCTTATTCACCAGTGGAACCAGCGAATCGATGTAGGGGTAATCGGCATAAAGGGCTCCCACCATACTGCCTGCGCTGGTTCCGACGATCAGGTCAATAGGGATTTTTTCGTATTCAAGTACTTGAATTACACCAACATGTGCCATTCCGTGAAAAGCGCCACCTCCCAGGACAAGTACCACCCGTGGATGATTTTCCAGGATTCTGGCTGATGGCATAGCAGCCGGTTCGCCGATCACCATAAATTTCCTGGAGCAGGAAGAGATTAGTGAAAGGGCGGGGATCAGAATAATTGCCAGGAGTATTGATAACACATGCCTTGCGGGAGAAGTAGTTTTCATAGCGGATCAGATTTGGCTCAAAGGTATCCATTTTACTATAAAAAAGAGGAACAGACAAAATTCCGGATCCAAAATTGCGTTTTATTTCAGGTATTTCTTACTCATTGTGACGTTTTCAATGTATGTACAGATTGTTGATCATCGGATGTCTGGTAGGGATGGCGCTTCTTTCCCCGGCTTCTTCCGGATGGTGGAATGCTGATACCGTAGCCAGTTCCATCCCGGGCACTGTTACCCGGTCGCCGGAAGAGTTTGCCGCATACCTGACCAACCGTTTTCCTGATGACACTGACAGGGTGAAAGCGCTCTTTTCCTGGATAAGCCATTCGATCGTATATGATATGGATCAGAGCAATGTGGCGGGAAAATACGAAAGCATGGACGAATTTGTGCGGGGGGTCCTGAATACTAAAAAGGCTGTTTGTCAGGGGTATGCGGAAGTTTTTACTGCGGTATGTAACCTGATGGGAATTCCTGCTATGACAGTTCATGGGTATACGCAGATTGATGGCCATCTACAATCGGAAACAGGGCATGCCTGGAATGTCGCGAAAGTCGGCGGCAGATGGTACCTTTTTGATCCTACGTGGGGAAGCGGGTATCTGGATGACAGCCTGATCACCACCCACATGCCGTTTGATCCTATCTGGCAGCTGAAGGAATATCCGGTTACGCACGATCAGTTTATCAATGGCATCCGACCGGGTTCCACCTTCTATAATTATTCTGATAGTTTGGACCGGTATTATGTATTGGATGAGATTAGCCGGGCTGAAGCTACATTACGACGGGCAGAGGCGACGAATGCCAACAGAAGAGAGATCCAGCGCATCTACCGTAAGTACAACGATTACGTGGTCAATCTCAGATGTAATTCAGAGATTACCAGGTACAATGCATCTTCCGATATGCTGAGAGATGCGATTGATCGTTATAATACATTCCAGAAGTTGCGGGGCCGGCGAGGCATCAACCCCGATAAACTCAGGCAATGGTTGCAATTGGCCGGCGGAGTGGTTCAGAATTCCCGACGTCAGGCTGAAACCCTTTCTCCTTGTCACTCTCTCTCCGTCAGGGAAATCCAGGAGCTGTTAAAAAATATCAGTGAAGTTGAAATAGCAATTGCAACCGAATTCAGGAGACTTCATTAATAAAATGAGGTTGCCCCCTGATGAAGAAACAACCTCTTTACTTCTACCTTCGTACTTTACCTCTAACTTCTTCCTTCTTACCTCGTACTTCTTTCTGTGACCCGCCTGGGACTCGAACCCAGGACCCCAGCCTTAAAAGGGCTATGCTCTACCAACTGAGCTAGCGAGTCAACCTCATTTGAGCGTGCAAAAATACAAACCTCCGGGGTAAAATCAAAATTAATTACGAATTATACGATTCAATATCCGGCATCATTTAAACCCTAAATCCCCTAAAGGCCTGCCAAGCCGAAGGCAGGGGGACTTACTCCCTCCCCTTGAGGGGAGGGCTGGGGAGGGGTTCGTCAGCATCAGTAGAGGAGTTCCGTCGTTCCAAGTCCTTCGCGCAGGATGATCAGCTCATCGCCGGTGCAGTCAATGACGGTTGAAGGGATTAAACCACCAGGACCTGAATCGATCACGATATCCACGAGGTGATTGAATTTTTCAAAGATTTCTTCAGGATCGGTCAGGTAATCCAGGAATTCATCATCGTGATGAAGGGAAGTAGTCATAATAGGATTCCCAAGGTGTTCGACCATCTCAATAGGGACCTTGTGGTCAGGGACCCGGATCCCGACGGTTTTCTTCTTGCTTTGAAAAAACCTGGGAACATTGTTGTTTGCATTGAGGATGAAGGTGTAGGGACCGGGTAAGGCCCGCCGCATGATTTTATAGAAATGATTGTTGATCGGCCGTGTAAAGTCAGAAAGATGGCTAAGAGAACTGCACAGGAGGGAAAAGTTGGCTTTTTCCACCTTGATCCCCTTGATCCGTGCAACCTTCTCAACAGCTTTGACGCGAGTCATGTCGCATCCCAATGCATAGACCGTATCGGTGGGATAGATGATCACTCCGCCATCCAACAGACATTCCACGACAATCTTCATTTGCCGTTCGCCTGGGTTTTCGGGATGGATTTTAAGCAGCATTGGAAAAAAGGGCAAGCCATGATATCGCACCGCTCAACCATCGTACCCTTGCTTTCTTCCGAACCTGGGGGAGTTAGACAGGAGCTGGTCGTATATGACTTACCCGCGGCAAAGGTAGAAA
>JAFGNY010000197.1 GCA_016926765.1 Bacteroidales bacterium
AAAAGATGGTCCGGTCGGCAACTACATCATCGATATTTCTAATGCTGAATCCAATGTAATCGGGTTGAAAACTTCTTACCACATCCGGAAGGGATTTCCCTTCGTCAAAAACACCATCGTAGACCTTCATTTCGTACCATGACTCAAGGGACGATGCCAGTAAACTCAAACCAAGCGGAGGGATCGGGTAGGGAAATTTCTCAGTGTTCGTATTTACTAAAAGGACTTTTTTCATTTAAGCAGTATCATTCGTAATTAAATAACATCCTCTCCTTTTTTGATTAACCATAACTCCCCCACCCTCCTGTGAAACTCCTCGTAAGGCAGGTTCGTTCTGGTTACCGCATTAAAAAAGTTGTATTTATTGTAATCATGATCAATAATCTGTTCTTTTATCTGCTTGAAATAAACGGTACCGGGCATAGGTGTCAGGATGGTATAACCAGCATACACAACAGGATTTGCCTGAGAATATTCTGCCAGCGCCTTGAAATCATCATCTCCGTAATCAAATGGGATTACGTAGTTTCCTCTGACCATAATCCCGTTAGAATGAAACACCTCAATCGCTTTCTGATTGTCTGCTGCCGGCACCTTTTTTTTATACCGCTTCAGTTCCTCGTCACGAAATGATTCAAATCCGCAGATCACCACTTTCAGTCCTCCCTGTGCCATCTTTTCAATGATTTCAGGGTGGTTCGCTGCAACATCTGCCCGGATATCCATAACAAATGTCTTTTTGATCCCTTCCTCAACAATCCGGTCGAAAAGATGGTTCATAAACTCCATATCCACTACCGTATTGGCATCAGCAAACCTGACTACCGGATACTCGGGGATCGATTGCAGTTCATCAAGCAGGCTCTCGACCCTCCTCTGGTGATAGGCCCCTTTGAACTGGGTCCAGATAGAGCAGAATGTACACTTATAAGGACAACCGAGAGAGGTATAAACATAGGTGCTTGGAAAAGGACTTTTCCCGACTTTGTATGTTGAAATCCACTTTTTCAGATGTTGCCGGTCAATCTTCAGAAAGTCATCCCCCACAGGATCCCAGTCCGGAATTCTTCCTGCCGTTTTTTTAAATGTCCCGTTTCCATGTAAAAAGATCCCTGGGACAGATTCAAACGGGAGCCCTTTTTCTTTGGCTTCAATGAGGAGGCGGAAAAGATGCGGGCATTGCCCAGGAATTACGATATCCACATTCGTACCGGCAAAATCGAGCGGTAACAATGTTGCATGTAATCCTCCTGCAACAGTCAGGATAGCCGGATTTACCTCCTTCGCAACCTCACAAATGGTGGTCGCGTCATTAAACTCCGAAGTAATCACCGTCACCCCGACTACTTCCGGATGATACTGTTCAATAAGGTCTCTTACAAGTTCCCTTAACGGAGGCGTTGAAGGGTTTAGATCATACTCTCCTTTTGAATCAAATACCCAGACATCATGATCCCTGACTGCTGAAGCAATCGTGAGCAATCCCAGCGGAGGTCCGATCAACTTTTTATGAATGAAGCGTATGGCAGCTTCAGGTGCATACTTCAGAATATTATTTTCGGGAGAACGTGGAGGATTTATCAGGAGGATCTTCACCAATTACGAATTACGAATGACGAAATACGATCGAGGGATCAGGAACAACCATGATCAACTTATTAAGCCAAAATCAATGGTCAAATGTACATAGTTTTTCAGACTTGGTCAGTCCGTGTCCTAAATTGCTAATTTTGCTCAGTAAACCCGCTTACCGGATGCCTGAATCCAAATCCATCCAATCGCAGATAAACGATCTGGGATGTTGTGTGATCATTCCCACATACAACAATGCCGGTACATTGGAGAAGGTCATCCGTGGGGTTCAGCAGTTTACGGATAATATTATCGTGGTGAATGATGGCTCCACGGATGAGACAGGGGCGATTTTGGCCAGGTTGTCCGAATCAGAGAAACCAGGCGCCACCCATTCGCCATCACCGATCACTCTCATTACTCTCTCCGAAAACTCGGGAAAAGGATATGCACTCAGGCAAGCATTCAAGAAAGCCACTGAGAAAGGATACCGTTATGCGATCACCCTTGACAGTGACGGGCAACATTTCCCGGAAGATATTCCGAATTTCATAGGAATGATTTCAGCCAACCCGGATGCGATGATCGTCGGAGCCCGCGATATGAGTCAGGATGGGGTTCCAGGTACCAGTAGTTTTGGGCACAGGTTTTCTATCTTTTGGTTTCGGGTGGAAACAGGCCTGAAGATCCAGGATGTTCAGTCGGGATACCGTCTCTATCCTTTGGAGAAAATCAAGATGATCCGTCATTTTTACTCCAGAAAATATGAATTTGAGGTTGAAGTACTGGTACGGCTTGCCTGGAGAGGAGTAACGATCCTTTCAGTCCCGGTACAGATCTGGTACGGAAAAAAAGGAGAGCAGGTTTCACATTTTCGTAAAGGAAGAGATTTTGCCCGGACATCCCTTCTGAACACGATTCTTGTCATTGCGGCACTCCTCTGGATACGGCCATTTCATTTTGCAAAAGGATTGCGGAAGAAGAATTTCAAAGAGATCATCCGGGATTATTTTATCAACAGTGAAGATACCAATGCCAAATTAGCCTGGTCTGTCGCATTAGGCCTTTTTATCGGCGTATCCCCTTTCTGGGGATACCAGATGATTGTGGCGGTATCTCTGGCCCATCTTTTCAAACTGAATAAATTTGTAGCGTTGGTGACCTCCAACATCAGCATCCCCCCTATGATCCCGATCATTATCTTTATCAGCTACTTTGTGGGCGGGTTCGTGATTGGCGCTGAGACTTCCCATCTCACCTACTCATCAGGCATTGACCTTGAATGGATCAAAGACAACATGGTCCAATACATTGTTGGGAGTTTTGTTTTTGGTGGTCTGCTGGCTCCTTTGAGCGGACTCATAACCTATATCCTGCTGGTGATCTTCAGGAAGAAGATTCGGATGAGAGAGTTGAAAAAGGTCGAACAGAACAGAGATTGATGGGAACTTTCTTTATTCATATCTACCGCTTTTTTCATCAAAACCGCTGGGTATTCTGGATTTTCCTGGTATTGATTTCCGGCTTCATCTTCCTGTTTGCCTCCCGGATAACACTTGAAGAGGACATCTCGGAGATCACTAAGAAAGGAGATAGTCTCAATCGGGATGAATACGTAATCCGTCATTTTAAATTTGCCGAGAAACTGATCATTCATCTGCGTTTACTCAATCAGGATGTACCCGCTGATCCCGGTCTCCTGATCTCTTTAGCCAATGAACTCTGTGATACATTGACTGGGAAGCTGGATACCACCCTGGTTCGGTCTATTTTCCTGAAAACCGATGAACGGTTATTCCCCCAGGCATTGAAACTCATTGACGAGCATATTCCCCTTTTTTTAGATGATGCTGATTATCAAAGGCTGGATAGCCTTCGTTCTAACGAACAACTTCAATCCATCATCCGGGGCAACTACAAGACCTTGATTTCACCCGCCAGTATGGTGTTAAAAAAAAGGTTGGTGGAGGATCCTCTTGGGATCTCCACTATTGCGCTGAAAAAATTGGAAAGATTGCGGGTGGATGATCAGTTTACTCTCCGCGAAGGGTACATATTTTCTGAGGATGGCAGGCATTTGATCTTTTTCATCACTCCAGCCAATCCACCCAGCGAGACCAGAAAAAACACCGAACTGATTCATATTCTAAACCATTCAATAGATCAGGTCATTACGAAGTACAATCAACAAAAAACTTCGACAGAAGACCTTGTTATAATGGATTATTTCGGTTCTGCAGCTGTTGCCGTCGGCAATGCCAACCAACTGAAAAGCGATATCATTCTCAGTCTCTCCCTTGCCCTGATCGGGATTCTGATCCTGATCGGATGGTACTTCCGCAATCCCGCCATCCCGCTGATCGGTTTTATCCCTGCCTTTTTTGGAGGAGGCCTTGCGCTGGGAATCCTTTACCTTGTTAAAGGGAATGTGTCGGCAATTGCTTTGGGGATTGGTTCTGTCATCCTTGGTTTAATCATTGATTATGCGCTGTATATTATCAACCTATACCGTAAAAAACAGCAGGTAGAGGAGGTCATCAGGGATATGGCTCAAACTATTTTTATTTGCAGCCTCACTTCGATTGGCGCCTTCCTCTGTCTCATTTTTCTGAATTCAGCCGTATTGCACGATCTTGGCTGGTTTGCAGCGATCAGTGTATTCGGCGCTGCTTTTTTTGCACTGATTATCCTTCCCCAGTTCCTGGGAAAATACCTTCTTCCGAAAGAAAAAGGAACCCGACGACAAAACCTGATCGATCGGATCGGAGGAATCCGGTTTGAGAAGCAGGGCTGGCTGATCATCGGATTAGCCATCCTGGGAATTGTGAGCTTCTTTTATCTGAAAAAAGTTGATTTCGAGAGAGATATGAACAGCCTCAACTTCATGTCAGATGATCTGAAACAAGCAGAAGCAGCACTCGATACCATCTCAGAATCGTCGGTCAGGAAGGTCTATATTATTTCAACCGGTACAAGTCTCGACCGTGCTTTACAATACAACGAGCTGGCTATCAGCAAGCTCGAAGAAATGAAACAAAAAGGAGAAATCCACGGATGGTCCGGAATCAACACCTTTCTCCTTTCTGATTCCATACAGACAATACGGTTAAACAAATGGACTGAATTCTGGACTGAAAACAGGAAGGAGGAGTTGTGTTCCGAGTTACGAAAAGCCGGCAAAGAGGAAGGTTTTTCATCCAAGGCTTTCGACGGACTGGATCGAATGCTCGGGCGGTCATTTACCACCCTCTCACCAACAGAGAATGCCCTGATGAAAGAATCTCTCTTTGGTGAGTGGATCAACGAAACACCCGATCTAGTGATGGTGACAGCGATTGCACAGGTGACCGAGAAGGATAAACCTGCAGTGTATCAATGCTTTGAAAATGATTCCAGGTTTGTTCTATTCGACCGTCAGAACCTGACAGGCCGGTTTGTAGAAAATGTAAGGATGGATTTCAACCGGCTTGTCTCACTTTCCATGGTGTTTGTTTCCCTATTGCTTCTCCTCTCTTTCGGAAGGATTGAGTTGGGATTCACTACTGCACTGCCCATGTTCTTTGCCTGGCTGATTACCCTGGGGTTTATGGGGATTTTCGGGCTCCGTTTCAATATTTTCAATATTATCATCTCCTCTTTTGTCTTTGGTTTGGGAGTAGATTACAGCATTCTGATGATGCGCGGATTACTGGGGCAGTACAAGACCGGTGTCAGCGACATGCAAACCTACCAGGTCTCCATCTTTCTCTCTTCAGCAACAACCATTATCGGCGTAGCTGCCTTGTTTGCTGCACGACATCCGGCGCTTCATTCCATCGCCCTGATCTCGATGATCGGAGTCGCATCTGTTGTGCTGGTGTCATATACCTATCAGTCGTTGCTTGCCAACTGGTTCCTCTTCAAAACAAAAAGGAGAAACAGTCCTCCGGTAACTCTCTCCCTTTTCTATTATGCCATAGTTGTCGCCTGGATTCCAATCTCTACCATTGCACTGATCCTGGTGATCTATGGCGTGGTGATCAGTCCGGTTTTACCCCTTTCAAAAAAGAAGAAACAGGAG
>JAFGNY010000198.1 GCA_016926765.1 Bacteroidales bacterium
CAACCCGGTGGTACTGGGCGCCCCATCTTCCTGGAAGGTAAAGTCACCGGCAATAAAGTACCCCATGATCGGGATTTTGGTTTTAGCAACAGTATCCTTTTTGGAAAAGAGCGGCCCGGTCAGGTTCAGACCAATACGATTATATCCGAAGGGATCCAGAAATTTCGATGTCTGAAGGTCGATCCCTGCAGAAAAATCTCGCGACGGGCCTCTGGTGGTTACACTGATGATACCCCCGGCAGCGTCACCATAGGATGCCGGCGTTCCTCCGAGGATGACCTCCACCTGCTCGATGGCAGATTGTGGCAGGGAGGCGCTTCCAACCACGCGCATCCCGTCAATATAATAAACCTCCGTATTGGTACGGGCGCCACGGATAGAAGAGATCCCGCCACTGGCATTGGTTGTAACACCCCCAACGGTGGTTGCCACCGCGGAAGCCGATTTATTGGCCATTTTGGAGATCTCCTCCTGGGTGACCGTTCCACCGGAAACTGTCTGGTCTTTTGAAATCAACGGAACTTTGTAATCAACAACCTCTACTTCTGATAGCGTAGTGGTCGATGTCTCCAGATCAATGTCCTGGAAGGTGATCTTGTCGACAAAGATGATAATGCCGTTCATTCGAAAATCCCGGTAGCCAACATACGTTGCCTTGAGGTCAACTTTTCCTGCCGGAACAGGTTTGATCTGGTAATTTCCATCGAAATCCGATGTTGAACCACCAATTTGAACACCACCTACTTCAACCACAATGTTGGCAAAAGGAATTGGTTCCTTGGTTTGCCTGTCAACGATTTTCCCCTTAAGGGTACCGGATCCGGATTGTGAGAATACCAACACACTCGATGTCAGTATGATTCCAATAGCTAATAGTAAATTTCTTAACATACCATATAATTTTATGTTAGAACACTGTGCTTTAAAAGGTGGTAAAGGTAATAATATTTTAATCTAAAGTACAAAATTATTTAATGATAGCAAGGAAATCAAGACCCAATCCAAATAACTGGGAACGATAATATACCAGTATCGGAAAGTTAGTGTCAAACTAACCCTTTTCCTATACGAAATTAGCGGGAATTTTTGTTGCTCGTTGTTCGCTATTCGCTATTCGCTACTTTACAGCCTGACGATCTTCCTGCTTTACTTCTATTTCAGGGGAGTGAGTTTTTTTGATTTTTTACGCGATTCCCTCATCATGGCATGGGTCTGTTTCGACTGGCTTTTATGGTGTCGTTTCAGATCCATTTCGTACTGTTTCCTAGCCTTTTTCTCTTTCTGTTTTCGCTCGCGGTCGATCTTTTTCTGACGAACGGCCGATTCCGGGAAACAGGATGTAAAACTTACCGGAAGGAGGAAAGCAAGAGATAGGAGCGCCAGAAGAAGGAGTCGTTTCATGGAACCGATTTAAAGGGGGACCAATATACAATTAATCCCGGATCTGTTCGTTATGATAACGTGTTTCATCCTTAAAAATTTTACAGATGACACTTCGGTATACCTGGTTGATCATAATTTCTGTTCTGGTCTTTGCCTCTTGCAAAAAGGAGAATGAACAACCCGTCATCCCGGAGGTCTATGTAAATTTCTCCATCAACCCAAATTCAACGGAGTACCTCGAACTGACCCACCCGGGAGGGTTTGTCACCGTGACAGGTGGATACAGGGGCATTATCCTCTACCGGATAATGACGGATGAGTTCCTCGCCTATGAACGCACCTGCCCCTGGGACCCTTGGGAGGAGGGGGCGCGAATTGAACTGGATGTAACCGGAACCATTGCAAAGTGCCCGGTTTGCGGTTCACAGTATATCATCACTGACGGCTCACCCATTTCAGGTCCTTCCGTTTACCTGCTGAAACAGTATCATACCCTGTATGACGGAAATCTGCTGTATGTTTACAACTAAGGTAAAATGGTAAAATAGCACTGCCTACTGCCCACTGCCCACTGCCTAGTACCGGTAATGCTCCGGCTTATAGGGGCCGTCGACCGGTACGCCCAGGTATGCAGCCTGCTCCGGGGTCAGTTTAGTCAGCTTTACACCTAATTGTTCGAGGTGCAGGCGGGCAACTTCTTCATCCAGTTTTTTTGAAAGACGGTATACGTCAATCGGATAATGATGGCTCCACAAGTCGAGTTGAGCAAGGGTTTGGTTTGAGAAGGAGTTACTCATCACAAACGACGGGTGACCGGTAGCGCATCCGAGGTTGACCAGCCGGCCTTCTGCCAGAAGGTAGATCGATCTCCCATCCGGGTAGATGAATTTATCGACCTGTGGTTTGATATTAAGTTTCTGTATTCCGGGCCATCTTTTAAGCTGGTCGACCTGGATCTCGTTGTCAAAATGACCTATATTGCATACGATCGCCTCGTCTTTCATCTTCGACATGTGCTCTGCCGTGAGTACATCTTTATTCCCGGTGGTGGTCACCCAGATATTCCCTTCTGCCAGCGCCTCTTCCACGGTAGTCACTTCAAAGCCTTCCATAGCGGCCTGTAAGGCACAGATCGGGTCAATCTCCGTCACCAGAACACGGGCTCCATAGGATTTCATCGACTTGGCGCACCCTTTTCCAACATCCCCGTATCCAAGAATGACTACTACCTTACCTGCAATCATGACATCGGTGGCACGCTTGATCCCGTCGGCCAGGGACTCACGGCATCCGTAAAGGTTATCAAATTTCGATTTTGTGACGGAATCGTTCACATTGATAGCGGGTGCGAGCAGGGTTCCGTTCTCCTTCATCTGATACAGCCGGTGCACTCCCGTGGTGGTCTCTTCTGAAACGCCTCTCCACTCTTTTACGGCACGGTGCCATTGGTTATTATCCTCCACATAGACCTTTTTCAACTGATTCAGCAAGGCCTGTTCGTCTTCCGTTGACAATTCATCTTTCAACAGATCAGGATTGTTCTCGATCGCGTATCCTTTGTGAATCATCAGGGTGGCGTCGCCCCCGTCATCCACTACGAGATTCGGACCAAGACCACCCGGAAAAGAAAGCGCCTGGACAGTACACCACCAGTATTCTTCGAGTGTTTCTCCTTTCCAGGCAAATACCGGAATTCCCCTGACAGCCAAAGCGGCAGCGGCATGATCCTGCGTGGAGAAGATGTTGCAGGAAGCCCAGCGTACGTCAGCCCCAAGTTCTATCAATGTTTCAATCAGCACAGCAGTCTGGATCGTCATATGCAGCGAGCCGGTCAGCCTGGCTCCTTTCAGCGGTTTTTCGTCAGCATACCTTCTTCTGATCGCCATCAACCCGGGCATCTCTTTTTCGGCAATATCAATCTCTTTTCTGCCCCAGTCGGCCAAAGCCAGGTCAGCCACTTTGTATTTCAGTTCGTTGTTTAGAGTCAATTTTTCCATTCAGGGTAGTTTTTCAAAATGAGCCGCAAAGTTACTTAAAATAGAAAAGCAGCCAAACGAATTTCGTATTTTTGGGGTACTGTTACCCCCACGTGGTCCTCCTTATGCCTGTCATTTTTTCACGAACGATCAATCCCGGAACCAGCCTCAGCGTATGGCACGCAACTGAAGATGCCGGATCGCTGCACAGGATGCTTGATCTTGATCCGGAAGATGAGAGGCTTTTGGCTACGATTTCCAATCAAACCCGGAAACTGCAATGGCTTGGCTGCCGGATGGCTCTCTCCCATCTGATGCAGACTCCCCGCATCGGGATCCGCTATGATCCGTTCGGGAAACCCTTTCTGGCCTCAGGCCAG
>JAFGNY010000199.1 GCA_016926765.1 Bacteroidales bacterium
CCATCTTGTGCTCCTCTCCATCTTTCCCTGTTTGAAAATGCACCACGCAGAGGGAACTGTTGAAAGGCTTGAGTAGATTTATGATCTGAAGGATGGCGGCGGCATTTCCTTCCGAAAGATCCGCAGCAAACATCACATTCTGAAATCCCATGAATGCCTTGATCTCCGGCACAGTGAGAATCGGAACCCTGGAATGGTTGATGATGTATGTAGATACCCGGCCCCAGACATTGACATTTTGCCCAAGACCCCTGGATCCCATCACGACCATCTGTGGGGCGTATTCTTCACAAATCATCTTCAATTCCATCTCGATATCCCCTCCCACAACCGTGCTTTTTAACCGCACGCCGGAAATAGTCTCTTCTGCGATCTTTTTCTCCATGGTTGCATGAAGCTTCTTCATATTCTCTTCTGCCTGGGTATGCATCTCCCTGATCAGCTCCTCGTTATAGACAGCGTTCATATTCATGCTGTCAGGGAATGTAGTATCCGTCAGGATGACCTGGTCAAAGTAGGTGTGAAAAAGCATTAACTCTGCCTGATAGGCATCTGCAATTTTCAGGGCATAAAAACAGGTGATCTCCGTATGTTCGGAAAAATCAACCGGGACAAGAATTTTTTTCATATTACAAAGTTAATAGATCTGTAATCCTTTTGCAATTCTTTTTATTGGAGTAATTCTCCAGGATAACCTCTTCACGGTGAGTAATCTCTTCAGGACCGAATTCTTTTTCGAAAAGAAGGGGAATCGTTTCACGAAACTGTTGTGGTGTGGAAGCGATACTGCAAACAGGCTCCAGTCCTGTTCCGGAGAGCATTGCCTGGTTTACCAGGCAGTGCCGGCCGTGAAACAATGCATTGAGCAGTTTCAGCTTCAGACCGGTTGCCTGGGAGGTCACCATCAGGTTGATCTGAGCATCCCGGATAAGCGCAAACATCTTGGTGTCGTCGGGATTGCTTTCAAGCCTGATGTTGGGGTGGCTTTGGATCAGCCTGACAAGGGATGAAGGAGGATTCAATCCGGCAATCACAAGTTCGGGAAGGGAATCCGTATAGATTTGACGGATGATGTAGAAGGCAGCCCTGATATTCTCAGGCACGCTGAGGTTGCCATGATAGAGCACATAACTGCCACGACCGGGTTTTGAGTTGATCTGGTTGTTCCGGTGAAAAGAGGGAAGGTAACGGATCGCTCGACCAGGAAATTTTTTCCTCAGATAGCGTTCATCCTCCTGTGAAACCACCAGCATCAGATCGGCATGGTTCAGGATCTTCTGATAATGCCACAGTTTTATGCTTTCAGTCAGAAAAAAGGCTTTATCCCGGAGGTTACCGGTCGCTTTAAAGAGCTGGAAATAGTAGTGGTGTTCAATGTTGCTTTCCCGGTAGATCTTGTTCCGTTTCCGCAATGCAGGATCGCTTAGTAAGAAGCAGGAATGCAATCCCTCAAACAAAATGGGAAAATCGTCCTGCAGCAATCGATTCCGGAGAGCATCTGACACCCTGCTGGAAACGATATACGGGATCGGGGAAAACTGTTTTCTGATTCCCGTCAGGCGCGGATAGTAATAGATTTCATCACAGAACTCTTCCAGCTCCCGGGCCGGAACCCGCCGATCCCGGAAACAGTGCAGAATGACCCTGACCCCGGCTGAGTGCAGTTCCCGGAGCTTGTAATACACATCAATCACCCCTCCGTAATTCGGGGGAAAAGGGACATCGAAGCTGATTATGTGCAGTTTAAGGTTCAAGGATCGAAGCTAATTCATAGTGACAGGAAGCGCAAGATACATTGTTTTCGTTTTGTAGATTTAACTAAAATACTCAACTCTAAAGTTCTGAATCCCGGATCCAAAATCACGTATCAGGTTCTCACCATCTCCCTCAACGTTGGCGCTTCCTTCTCCCAGCAAAGTTCTTCCGCTGCACGAAGGAGATTTTTGTGGAAAAGCTCCAGTCTCGCTTCATTCAACAGCATTCCGTCAATCTTTGCAGCGATATGTTCCGGATCATGATTTTCAATGACCTCTCCAATGAAATAGTGGTCGAGAATGGCTTTCATTTCAGGAAAGGGTGAGATCAGCACCGGGACATTTGCCTGAATGTAATCCAAAAATTTGTTCGGTAAGGCAAAATGGTAATTCAGGCTGACATCTTTCTCGATCGACAAACCGATATCAGCCATCAGGGTATAATGGTAAAGCTCCTGGAAGGGGATCTGCCCTGTAAAGATTACCTTTCCCGGCACCTTCTCCTTTGTTACAAATTCCTGAAGTTCTTCAAATTTGTCACCTGTTCCGGCAATAACCAGCCTGGCATCACATCGCAGGAACTTCATGGCCAGGATCGCCTCTTCCAACCCTCTGTCGAGATTGACAGCTCCCTGATAGAGAATCACTTTCTGGTGTGGCAGGATGCCAAGAGACTCTTTCGGTATTGCCTCCCCTCCCGACTTCCTGAAAGGGACATTCCTGATTACGACTATTGCATTTCCATACTCCTCTGAATAGAGCTTTGCGATGGAAGCATTGACGGCAGTAACCAGGTTAAGTTTCGGAAAGATCCTGTCTTCGATCCATTTCCAGATCCGTCTTGTTGCCTTCCTGCCAACGAGTTCGGGAACGCCACGGAAGTATTCATGACAGTCGTGGAGCAGCCTTACGCGTTTGAATACCGCTGCCAGGTAGCAGGCCGGCAGGGTATCCAGATCATTGGATACGATGAGTGTTGATTTGTGTGTCAGAAGATAGAAAAACAACCGGAGATTATAGTTGGCGTAAAACAGGGGCCCTTTGTTGAACCCTAACCGCATACGATGCAACTGGTATGCGCGGGGTTTCAGCGGCAGGCTCTGTTTCTGTTTACGTCCCACAAGAACCACTGAGAAGCCAACATCGGTGAGGGTCAGACATGTCCGGTCGACACGCTGATCGGTAGTCAGGTCATTGGTAACACAAACGATTGCAAAGTTGACCGGCATGAGAAGCTTTCTATTCCAACGGTGATGCAAGTTAATTATTTTTATACTTTTGATCTGTGATGAAAATTCAAGAATACAAATCACTGCAAAAAGAACATACATTTGGTGTCCGCACCACGGCCCGGTATTTTGCTGACATAGACAGGGAGGCGGATGTGATCCCCCTGTTAGCCTCACTCCAGGAAATTCACCAGCCACTCTTGGTGATGGGAGATGGCAGCAACATCCTCTTTACCGGGGATTTTCCCGGTACGGTAATCCGGCTTAACACAAAAGGCATCACCATCACAGAACAGGATGAGGATTCTGTTTCCATCAGGGTTTCAGCCGGTGAGGTATGGGATGAAGTCGTTGCCTTTTGTGTGGAGAAGGGGTGGGGAGGGATCGAGAACCTTTCATTGATTCCCGGGCGGACAGGAGCCAGCCCGGTGCAGAATATCGGAGCTTATGGAGTGGAGCTTAAAGAGGTACTGGTGGAGCTTGAGGCGGTCAAGCTATCCGGCGGGGAAAAACGAATTTTTTCCCGGGAAGATTGCCGGTTTGGATACCGGGAGAGCATTTTCCTGACCATCCTTCGGGGGCAGTACCTTATCCTGAATGTGACGCTTCGTCTGACAAAAAAAACAACCCTGAATCTGGCATACGGATCGGTTCAGCATGAGCTGAAGCAGGCCGGGATCACCTCTCCTTCAATAGCCGATGTGCGGGAGGTTGTGTGCAGGATCAGGCGAAAAAAGCTCCCCGACCCGAAGGTTGCCGGAAATGCCGGCAGTTTCTTCCGGAATCCGGTGATCCGGTCTGACCAGTTTAACAAACTCAAATCGCAATATCCCGATGTGGTGAGCTATGCCGATCCAAACGGCGTGAAACTCTCTGCTGCCTGGCTGATAGAAAAATGTTCGTGGAAAGGCAAACGTGCGGGAGATGCAGGTGTTCATCCCGACCAGCCTCTTGTACTGGTAAACTATGGAAATGCAACCGGTGATGAAATTCTCAACCTCGCTTCCATGATCCGTCAATCGGTGATTGCTCGGTTTGGAATTTTGTTGGAACCCGAGGTTAATATTTTGTAGAGACGCGGTATGCCGCGTCTCTACAGGACGACGATTTCCCCGGTTAACCGTATGCGGTTCCCCGATAACACCACCAAATAGACCCCTGCCGGGATTTGTGAAACATCCACGATTTCATCCAACCTGATCGTCTGGTCACCCTGATCCAGGGTTCCAGGAATCATTCTGTCGGCTCCGTTTCTTTTTCCGTCCATTCCAAAGATAGAGCAGGTCAGATAATCGGATTCGGGAAGAAAGAACCTTATGATGCTGCTGCCGGAAACAGGGTTCGGCGTTACGGTAAGGTGTCCTTTTCTTGGTGTCGGATTCACGGCGACTCCGGTGAAAATGTCATCGAGGTTGGCTGAATAGGTTGAGAGTCCGTAAGTGCCTGCAACAATCGTTCGTGTTGGAACATGCACTTTTAACGCATAGGTGGGTACTGCCGGGAGATCCGTCCAGATCCATTGCCAGCTCTCCCCACCATCGAACGTGCCGTACAAACCGGCATCCGTGGCGACGATCAGTTTATCGGGCATGTCCGGATCAGCTACCATATCATTTACGGGAAATTCGGGCAGGTTCCCCGCGATTGCTTCCCAGCTCTGCCCCAGGTTGGTTGATTTGTAAACATGTGGCAGAGGTTCGTCCCACCGGAAGCCGGAGAGGGTGACATACAGCGTTTGATCATCAAACGGATCGGGTACAACTCGGGTTACCCAGCGGTTGGGAAGGCCTGCAGAGACATCGGTCCAGGTCAGGCCGTCGTTGGTTGAGACCTGAACCTTTGCGTCTCCGGTTCCGACGAAAATAGTGGAAGGGGTGACAGGGGAGATGGCGATGGTGGTGATGGTATGGAAATACTGGTCGATGCCCTGGGTCAGATCACCGCTGACCGGCGTCCAGTTGCTTCCCCTGTCGAAGGACTTCCACACCCGGTAGGTTCCGAAATAAAGGATCGCAGGATCTTCTGGATGCATCGCAAGAGGCGCTGACCAGTTCACGCGATCGTATGCCCATACATCCCCGATATACTGCATATTATACCCGCCGTTTGTTGACCTATAGAGGTTGCCCCACTGGTACTCGGCATAAATGATGTTCGAATTGGTATAATCTACCAGTGTATACATCCCGTCACCCCCAAGGAGCGGTTGCCAGTCGTTCAGATTGCCCGTGAGGGTACGGATGGTGTTGTTATCCTGTGTGCCTCCGTAAATACGGTTTGGTAACTGGTAATCGATATCAATCGCATAGAATTGGGTCAGGGGAAGGTTGTTGATTTTACTCCAGGTGATGCCGTTGTTCAGACTGGAATAGAGTCCGCCGTCATTTCCCTCGAGAATGGCGGAAGTTGCTGCATCAATCACCATCGCATGATGATCCACATGAATGTTTTCAGCAACTTCATTCCATGAGACTCCACCGTTTTGCGTGGCCATGAGGGGGACTCCCATGACATAGACTTTATCCGGGTTATTGGGATCGACCCGGATTTGTCCGAAATACCAGCCGAAGTTGCTACACATCCCATTGAGACTCCCATCGTTGGTGCGTGTCCAGGATTGGCCTCCGTCTGTAGTTTTAAATACCGCTACTTCAAAATCGGGGAGGTCATACACGGCATAGAGAATATCAGGTTGTGATGTACAGATCGTAAGGCCGATTCTGCCCACATTCTGTCCCGACATCAGACCGTTGGCCAGTTCTGTCCAGGTATCCCCTCCGTCTGTCGTCTTCCAGATCCCCGATGTCACGCCGAACGAATTACGGTACTCCAGTCCCCGTGTTCGTTCCCACATCGCGGCATAGAGGATATCAGGATCTGCAGGATGCTGCACCAGATCGATGGCGGCGGTCGAATCGGTGAGATAGAGAACCCGGTCCCATGTCATCCCGCCATCCATGCTACGATAAACTCCCCGCTGGTCGTTGTAAGAAAAGAGATAGCCGCATGCAGCTACAAAAACACGCTCTTCATTGTCATAATCTACCAGAATACGTCCGATATATGCCGAATTTTCCAATCCCATGTGCTGCCAGGTCTCCCCGGCATCAATCGATTTATAGATCCCGTTGCCCCAAAAGCTGAAACTGGAAGAGTTGGCTTCCCCGGTTCCGACGTAGAGAATATCGGGATTAGTTGGATTGATGGCGATATCCCCGATAGATACCACAGGAATATCTCCGAAAAGGTTGGCCCAGTTAGATCCTCCGTCGGTCGTCTTCAGCACCCCGCCGGTTGAACCGCCAATGTAAATGGTTTGCATGTCTCCGTCGGGAACTTCAATGTCGGTGATACGGCCTCCGATATTGGTGGGTCCGGTAAAAACCCAGGGGGTGCTCTTCACCATTCCCTGGTCAATCAGCGCCTGTGACTGATTGATGGCCGACTGGTAAACTTCTGGCCGGATCCTGTCGTAGGGATAGATCCGCTGCAGTGCCATCCAGTCGTTCGGTGTAATGGAGGGAGGCTGAAACCGCCTGCTGTTGTTGAGATCCAAGGAGGTGTCGAACCGGTTGGCATTCCAGGAGATAAGAGAGAGCAATGCAATCAGGGCTATTGAAAAAAATGGGGAAGCCAGCCTTTCCCGGTGGAGTTGGTTCTTATATTTCATAATGAAAGGTTAAATGTTATAGTCTGATTAATCTGTTTTCAGTGCTCCAATGAGGTCATTCACATCGGCAATGTGGTTTTTTTGCAGGTAGGCCTTCAGGCCTTCGACAATATTTACAGAGGCCATCGGATCGATGAAGTTTGCTGTTCCCACCTGAATGGCGGAAGCGCCGGCCAACAGAAATTCAATGGCATCGGTAGCATTCATGATCCCTCCCAGTCCAATCACAGGAATTTTGACCGCTTTGTGAACCTGCCATACCATTCGAAGAGCTATTGGCTTGATTGCAGGCCCTGACAATCCACCGGTGATGGTGGAAAGGATGGGTCGTTGCCTCTCAGCGTCAATCGCCATGCCAAGGAGGGTATTGATGAGCGTCAGCACATCCGCTCCGCCATCAGTCACCGCTTTTGCGATTTCGGTGATGCTGGTGACATTGGGTGAAAGCTTAACCATCAACACCTTTTTGTAAACATTCCGTACAGCTCGTGTCACCTCCTCCGACATCTCAGGGATGGTGCCAAACGCCATTCCACCCTGTTTGACATTGGGGCAGGAGATATTGAGTTCGATCGCCGGAATATTCTGAAGTTCGTTGATCTGTTCAGCCACCCTGACATATTCTTCGATGGTTGAGCCGGAAACATTGACGATGATGTGCGTATCGAAATCCTTGATCCTGGGATAGATCTCCCTGACGAAATGATCTACACCTTTGTTCTGTAATCCAACTGAATTCAGCATCCCTGAAGCGGTTTCGGCCATTCTGGGATACGCGTTGCCCTCCCGGTTTGAGCCGGTCACCGCCTTGACAAAGATGCCGCCCAGTTTCCCGGGATCAAAAAAATCCCTGAATTCCTCCCCGTAGCCAAATGTCCCGGAAGCCGTTGTGACGGGGTTTTTAAATGTAATCCCGGCGATATTTACAGAAAGGTTAGTCATAATGCAATCTCGTCTTTCGTATTTCCGTCTTTCGTATTCAAGTTATATCCAATCCAGCCTCTTTATGTTAAATACAGGGCCCTCCACACATACCCGTTCGTTTCCCCTGTCGGTGGGTGTGACACAACAAAGACATACGCCGAAGCCACAGGCCATCGTGTTTTCCAGGGACACCTCGCAATCGATTTTGTGCAGTGCGGCAAGCCGGGCCACTGCTTTCATCATGGCATCCGGGCCGCAACAATAAATCTTCTCAAAAGGCAGACGTTCCTTCTGCAGGATAGAATGATCCGGAACCAATCCGTGTTCTCCTTCAGTTCCGTCATCGGTGGTAATAAATACATCCCCGAAAGCTGAATAAGCCTCAATCTCCGACACCTCCTCCTTGGTTCGGAACCCGACTAAAATCGTAGGCCGGATCCTGTTTTGGTTCAGGAACTGTGCAAGAAAAAGCAACGGCGCCACTCCGCATCCCCCTCCGATGAGCAGGACATTTTTAACAGATGGCAGGGAAAAGGAGTTTCCGAGGGGATAGAGTACATTGAGTGCCTCTCCTTCCCGCAGAGAACTGAGATGCCTGGTCCCATCGCCTTTGATCTGAACGAGCAACCGGATGCTTTTCCGGGGATAGTCCACCTGATGGATAGAAAAGGGGCGTCGCAGGAATGTTGTTGGAGAATCGTTGACCAATACCTGTACAAACTGCCCCGGTAACATCAGCGGAAGAGGTTCCGGGGCAATCAGGTCAAGCAGGAAGTGCCTGTTGTTCAGGGAGATATTACGCGCAACAGTAAGATCCTGAACCGTTTTTTTAATCTCCATGCAGGGTATCAGTAATTAGTTGGCCAGACGCGACTGGCACTCAAACACAACCTCTTTGTATTTCCTCAGTACGCGGTCCCACTCGCGGAAGAGTTCATCGCTCTTCACACTGGTTTGCGGCTTCTGGGATTCTTCACTCACCAGTTTGATCTTGTAGGTCAGCGGGCTTGTACTTCCCAACTTGACAATCATGCGTGTACGGATGGTGTTTTTCTTGAAGGTTTGCACGGTCCAGGCTGTTCTGAGATAACCTGTTTCGCGGTCGGTCACTTCAACTACATCAAAATAAGAGGTGATGATCTGGCTAAGCAACTGCCATGCTTCAAGTTCCGGTTTATTGGTCTTGATCTCAAGGTCAATGTTGGCCACGTCGGTTGCTTCCGAAGCGTCGTAAGCGTCGTCTTTTTGCAGGACAAGGTTATAGTTCTTGGGTGGTGGAGAAAAATCCGGTTTATTGCAGAACTCAATCACTTCGGTTAGGTAAGCCACTTTTTCCACTTTGACGGTGATACACGCATAGGCAGGAACAATGATATCGAGCTGGCCTGCTCCCATCAGTCGCCCATCGACAAAGATTTTTGCATCCGATTCCGATACAACAAAATGTACTTTCTTCTTGGCTGCCATCACATCGGATCCGTTGAGAAAGATCAACAAGGCAACCAGGACAGATGATAAGATGATTTTTGCTTTCATATAGTGAAATTTAATGATTTAATTTACTGGATTTAATAGTCAAAGGTAATCAATTCATCCCTCTTTGACCTCTTTTTCTTCAGAAGATTTTTCCTCCTCCTCTTTTTCATCTTCCTTGAAATCCAGCAGGTCGTGTTTAAGTAAAAGGTTATACCAGGTCAGAATTTTACGGATATCGGATGGATAGACCCGCTCCTGGTCATATTCAGGTACTGCTTCACGGAAGAATTCCTGAAGGAGAGCAGGTTCAGATTTCGGGTCAACGCTCTCTTTTCCCTGAGAATGATTATGGATCTTTTTCAGAACCTCTTTCAGCGGGAGATCTTCATCGGAGGAGAATACGCTGATCTCTTCCAGCGAGCTGATTTTCTCGTGGCCAAAAGCAGGGAAACGTTTCTGATCGATCAACGACTCTACGATGACGGCATTTTTTGCCTGAGAGATCACTTTATAGAGACCAGGTTTTCCGGAGATGGATAAAATTTTGCTCAGGTCCATAGCGGCGATTTTTTACAAAGGTACAAAAAATGGCAATGCAGGAATGCAGGAATGCAGGAATGCAAGAATGCAGGAAGATAGCATTTGGGAGATAACATCGAATACCGACAATCGACAATCGTTCAATCATCAATCACCTTGTAGTTCTTATACTCACCGATCCGCCATCCGGTGTGCGCCTCGATCTGATCAAGCAGTTTATGGCGAAAACTCAGGGGCCTGACACCTGGTTGTGGCTCAAAGTCCCATGTTTGCCGTGCAATTCGCTGATGGATCAGGGCCGGATGTTTTCCGGTAAAGCGATTAAGAGCGTTGATGACAGAGTAATCAAACTCCTGATCTGTTGTGATGTTCTCGCGGATCCATGCCTCGTCATGCCAGAATTTATGAAACTCTTGCTGCTTAGCTTGTTGTGCCGAAGGGGTTTTAACCCATCCGTAATGGTAAATCCAGGCATTGAGCGGTTTGACCCGGATCTTTTTTTCACCCTTGCGGAATCCCTGGGCATCTTTGTAAGAGTGGATGCCGATCCCCGGGCGGATAATCCGGACTTCACGGCGGTACCACTTCCTGGAATTGCCTGTCCAGTCATAGGATCCCCAGAAATGAAGGTAATTGAACAAAAGTCCTTCCACTTCAGGATGTTCGTTCCATCTCTCCATCCCGCTTCGGATCTGCTCATGGTAGGCTTCGTGTACCACCTCGTCAGCCTGGATGTAGAATGCCCAGTCGGCATCAACCGAAACCGCTGCCAGTGCTTTGTTTGTCTCTTCAGCCAATACCCTTCCTTCTTCACGAAGTGATTCGTCCCACCGGGTGTCAATGATGCGGATTTTCACCGGATCGATGGAGGCAATCAACTGCCGGGTCCCGTCGTCGGAATCCCCAACTGCTACCACCACCTCATCACAGAAGGGCAAAATGGAAGAGATGGACTCTACTACCGGGTAGTCATAGTTGATTGCGTTGCGGACGATTGAAAAGCCTGAGACTTTCATAGGTAGACTATAAGTTGTAGGTTGTAGGTTGTAAGCCAAACAGTATCGATCTACTAATTTTATCTAACATAACTATCTCAGAACCTACAACCTACAACCTACAACTTAATCATGCCGATGTAATTTCCTGGCGTGACCTGTTTTAACTCCTCTTTGATCTTTCGGGATATCTTCAGCTCATCGATGAAAGCATGGAGGCTTTTCTGATTGATGGTTGTCTTGCCCCTTGTAAACTCTTTAAGGGCTTCGTAGGGGTTGGGATACCCTTCACGCCGGAGAATGGTTTGTATCGCTTCAGAGACAACCGCCCAGTTGCTGTTCAGATCCTGCTGCAGTTTTTTCTCGTTGAGCAGCAGCTTGTCAAGACCCCTGAGCAGGGATTTCATTCCCACCAACATATGGGCCATCGGCACACCAATGTTCCGGATCACGGTGGAATCGGTCAGGTCACGCTGCAGACGTGAAATGGGAAGCTTAGCCGACAGGAATTCGAACAGGGCATTCGCAACGCCAAGGTTGCCTTCAGAGTTTTCAAAGTCAATCGGGTTCACTTTGTGAGGCATCGTAGAGGATCCGGTTTCCTTCTTATTCACGCGTTGCTTGAAATATTCCATCGAGAGATAGCTCCACAGATCACGGTCGAGGTCAATCAGGATGGTATTGATCCGCTTCAGGTTGTCGAAAAAGGCGGCCATATTATCGTAATGATCAATCTGGGTAGTAGTTTGGAGCCGTTCGAGCCCCAGGTTGTCAAAGACAAACCGGTTAGCGAACTTCACCCAGTCAACCTTAGGGAAAGCCACGGCGTGTGCATTAAAATTTCCGGTAGCGCCGCCAAACTTTCCTGAAAAGGGAATCGTCTCCAGCAAGGCCATCTGCTGCGACAGCCGTTCTACAAAAACATACAGCTCTTTGCCGACGGTGGTCGGGGAGGCCGGCTGCCCATGCGTATGGGCCAGCATCGGTACCTTTTGCCAGTCGGCGCTCTTGTAAAGAAGGTTGTAATGGACCTCGGTAAGCATGGGTTCCAGAACCTCTTCCCAGGCATCCCGCATCGCCATCGTGAACGCGTTGTTATTAATATCCTGGGAAGTGAGCCCAAAATGGACAAACTCCTTGTATTTACCGAGACCATACTGATCGAAATGCTCTTTTACGAAATACTCGATGGCTTTCACGTCGTGGTTGGTCTTCTCTTCGATGGCTTTCACCCGAAGGGCATCTTCCGGCATGAAGTGCTTGTAAATCTTCCGCAGTTTTGGAAAATCACGTTTGTTGAATGTACTTAGCTGAGGGAGTGGGATTTGACAGAGGGCAATGAAATACTCTACTTCAACCCACACCCGGTAACGGATGATTGCTGCTTCAGAGAAATAATCGGAGAGCCGCTCTACCGATTTCCGGTAACGACCGTCAACCGGAGATATTGCAAAAAGTGCACTGTCCATTCCAGGAGGAATTAAGAAAGGTCAAATATAGGATATTTTTTACAACACGGAATTTATAGATGCCGAATATCAGATGCGCGATGCGCGATGCGTGATGCGTGATGAAAGATGCCAGATGCCGGATGGCGGATACGCGATAACGGTACTATCTCACCACCGTACTTCCCCACGAACTCGAGTAGGCAGCGAAAAATCCGATGCCCCCGTGGCTGATATTTCCCTGGACGTTAGCCGGGGGACCGGTAAAGAAGGGGATGTTGAATCCCGATAGTTTTACCTGGGAAATGAAATCGTAATATTCCCTGGTGATCCCCGACATTCTGAGTGTTACCTTATCTCCCTGAGTGAACGTTTCCCAGGTATTTGCGTTATTGATGTAAACGGCTGCAAGTCCGTTGATGTAGCTGCCGTTGATGTATTTGTCATCGGATACGGCGATCTTCCATATCGAGTCGGTCTTCAGCGTGTCATTCCTGTAATAATGAAACATGTAATAGTTGACCTCATCGGCTGGTTCCTGAGCAAAAACCCTGATTTCCCACACCCCGTCAGTTCCCCAGTCGGGTTGAAACACCACCTGGATGGAATCGAGACGGGACACATTCATCATCCGGCAGGTTGAGGTATAACTGGTCATGTTATCGATGGGATGATCCAGATCGATGTTCAGAGTATATGTCTCCCCGATGATCCCGGAAAAAGTTGAATCGGTTTCGTAGATTCCTGAGATCCCGGGCTCTGTTTCATGAAGCGGGTAGCTGGAGATCCCGTTATAGAGACTAACGGACGCAGCAACAACACGAGGAGCCGGTTCATTGTAGAAATAGTCGGCCGTCTTGGAGAGGGAGATCAGGTAGCGGGCGGTATCATTTGAAATACTACCATCAACGACCAGTCGTGTATAGGTCTCGTCAAGATTCAGGTCAATCCGTTCCGTACAGGAAAATGAAATCAGTGTAAGGAGGATACTATATAAAATCAGTCGCTTCATCTTGCCGGATGGGTTAAAAATGAAAGTTAAAGGTGACGGAGGGAACGATCCCGAAAAGATAGATCTTTTCAGCATAGGTAACGTTTGGATTCTCTTCGTCCTGTACAAAATTTATTGACCAGGTATTATGCCGGTTGTAGACATTGTAAACAGAGAGGTTGATATCCCATTTGAACCGTTTCTTTTCGTTGACTTTGGAGGAGAAGGTAACCGAAAGATCCAGCCGGTGATAGTCCTGGTACCGGTAAGCATTCCTGTCGCTGTAAATTGGGATCACCTTCCCGCCGATTTCGGCTCTTCCGGTTGGAAAGGTTACCGGGTTTCCGGTAGCGTACACCCAGTTGGCCGAAACTGACCAGCGGGGAAGAAACTGGTAGTTGCCCACGATGGCCACATTGTTCGGCTTGTCGTAAGGAGCCGGGTAGGGATCGCCGTTATTGATCTCAGGGATCTGTCGCATACTTTTAGATAAGGTATAACTAACCCATCCTCCGAATTTTTTCTCGTTCAACCTCACGAGGAACTCTATGCCATAGGACCATCCTTTTCCTTCACGGATCTCTCCCTCCAATTTATCATTGAGGAGGAGCTGGGCAAAATCCTTGAAGTCGATTACATGATTCATCTGCTTGTAATAGACCTCCACGGATGTCTCAATGGTGTTGCGGAGGAAATTCCGGAAATAGCCAACGGCTCCCTGGTCAGCAACCTGTGGTTTTACATTGGGGCTGGCAGGGAACCAGATATCCAGCGGGGTGCCGGCAGTGGAATTCTGAGCAAGCTGCAGGTACTGGTTGGTGCGGGAGTAACTCACCTTGAGAGATGACTTCTCATTGAAAGTATATAAGATGCCAATCCGTGGTTCTATCCCGAAATAGGTGTTGTAAAAATCTCCTGAGGAATAAACCGTGGAGTCGATCGGATTGTAAAGGGAGTCGAAATTGTAGATGGTGCCGGGACCAATGTTCTGGAACAGGGAGAACCGCAAACCGTATTTGAAAGTCCAGTGTTCACCCACCTTTTGTTCATTGCTGACATACACACCTGTTTCGAGGGAAAAGTTGTCAGGCACCTTGACCTCCGTATAGGAAGACTCATTTCCGGTTCCTCCGGCTACGCCCGGATTGATCATATGATAGATCCCGGAAATCCCAAAACGAAGGGTATTGTTGGTATTGATATAGTAACTGAAGTCGCCTTTAAGACCGAGATCCCTTAAATTTGAATTCCATTCAAAGGAGGTGGTTGTTCCCTCAGGAGTTCCCAGCATATAGTGGTAGTCGCTATAGACAAAGGTAAAGTTGGAAAAGAGTTTCTTGTTGAAAAGATGATTCCACCGGATGGTGCCGGTACTGTTTCCCCAGCTCATCCTGGCAAAGTCGTTCCGGAATACATCCCGGCCGAAATATCCTGAAACAAACAGGTGATTGTTTTCATCTATCCGGTAATTCACCTTGGCATTCAGGTCATAGAAATAGAGTTTGTTATCCCGCAGCGCCTCTTCACTGGAGAGGGCAAGAAACAGGTCGGCATAGGTACGGCGCCCCGATACAATAAAGGAGATCCTGTCTTTCCAGATAGGACCCTCCACAGTAAGCCGGGAAGCGATAATTCCGATGCCGCCCGTGACTTCAAACCGTTTTGAGTTCCCCTCCTTCATCCGCACATCCAGCACCGAAGAGAGGCGTCCGCCATAGATGGGTGGGATATCTCCTTTGTAGAGTTTGA
Organism: Bacteroidales bacterium; assembly: GCA_016926765.1. Classification (GTDB taxonomy): domain Bacteria; phylum Bacteroidota; class Bacteroidia; order Bacteroidales; family FEN-979; genus QYOJ01. The sequence continues at coordinate 14,777 of JAFGNY010000199.1, forward strand.
CATCTTTGATGGCATCGTTATTGAACACCGAGAAAAACCCCATCAGGTGAGAGGCGTTGTATACGGTGGATTCGTCGAGCAGGATCAGGTTCTGATCGGGAGCGCCGCCCCTGACACTGAATCCGCTTCCGCCTTCACTCACCGACTGTACACCGGGTAAGAGTTGAATCGCCTTGATGATGTCTACTTCCCCCATCAGAGACGGGATGCTTTTAATGGTTTTAATATCCATCTTGAAGGTACTCATCTCAGGCCGGGCAACGTTTTTATTGGCCTGGTCGCTGGTTACCTCAACCTCCTGAAGGGTTTCCGAAGTAGGGCTCAGTTCAATATGGATCACAGTATTCTTATCCAGGAAGATTTTTTTCTGGACGGTTTTAAATCCGACAAAAGAGTAATGAATCGTATAATGCCCTTCA
>JAFGNY010000200.1 GCA_016926765.1 Bacteroidales bacterium
GCCAGGAGATACCGGCTGTTGGCGAACAGGGATCCGTAATCCGCCCCGGTGAAATGACCGGATGAAGGATGGTGAAAAAGGTTATAGATAATATCGAACGATGTGTTGTTAATAAGAAAAATATCTATCATTCCGGTGATCAGCCATTTCTGGTCGTGAGGGAAAAATGCCAGATAAATCTCTTCGGATTTCCGGTCCCTGATCACTTTTGGGTCCAGCAGATCCTTCTCCTCAATAGCGTTTTCGTTGTTGTTTAAAACCTCATCCCGGATGACCATATTCCGTTTCGTGGCTGCAGGGATATCAAACTCCTCCTTGAAAAACCGGGATCCGGCATCCGTGGGATCAATCCTGATCAGCTCTGAAATCAGCGTCGGTATCTCAAATCCGTCATGATCAGCAACCAACACCATTCTGGTATCCATCACTTTCGTAACAACTCCTCCCCCGGTTGAGTTGAGAAATTTCACCTGATCTCCAACCTGCAATTTCATCTGTTTCAAGATTAGTGTGCAAAGATACGATAAAGAAACCATGACCGCCTTGTCCACGACAAAGGTCTTTTGCAGAGGGACTTGTTAAGAAGCTACCCTAACGAATTTTATTTCAGCATGAACAGGATTAAATATTATTATGTAATATTGCAAGGATTATTAACCAAAAACCGAACACTATGCGGAGATTTACAGCTTTGTTGCTGGGCATTTGCCTTGCAGCAACCACAGCTTTTGGCGGTGGATATCAAGTAGGGTTGCATAGCATGCGTAATATCGGGATGGGGTTGATTGGAACCTCCCTGACATACGATGCCAGCAGCTACTTTTACAATCCGGGTGCTGCAGCCTTTGTGCAAGACAGGTTCAGTATTTCGGGCGGAGTCAGCCTGCTGATGGCGCGCACCACATTTCAGCCCAAAGATGTCCTGGGGCAATACAATATTGAGCATCTGCTGAACACCCCGTTGTATTTTTATTTTGGGTTCAAGCCGTTTGAAGATCTGAGCATTGGTTTTGCAGTGAACACCCCGTACGGGAATAAACTTTCCTGGGGAGATGAATGGCAGGGACGCTACCTGATCCAGAATCTTTCATTCAAAGCCATTACCATCCAGCCATCGTTCTCCTATAAGATTAAAGATGTATTCAGTTTTGGGATGGGTCTTGTTTTCGCCATTGGAAATGTTGAGCTGAACAAAGCATTGCCGATTGAGGGCCAGACTGGTGTAGACGGTCAGGTCAACATCAAAGGCAGCACCTACAATGTAGGATTCAACGGCGGGATCCTGATTCGGCCCGTGAAAGGCTTGAACATTGGTGTTGATTACCGTTCAAGAATTAACATGGTCGTTGATGAAGCTGACGCAACTTTTACGGTGCCTACATCAATGCAATCCAACTTTCCTGATCAGAAGGTTTCAACCTCGTTACCGTTGCCTGCCAACCTTGATTTTGGTATTTCCTATGAAATCAAAGAGAAATTTATGATTGGCATCAACCTCTGTTATGTTTTCTGGAATGTCTACGATACCCTGATCTTTGATTTCAAAACCAAAACTGCCGCATTGAACAAATCATACGCTCCGGCCATGTATGAGAACAAACTGATCCCGAGGATCGGTGCACAATATAAAATCAACGACATCGTAACGGTCAGGCTGGGTGGATATTACGATCCTTCTCCGGTACCCGACGATTACCTCAATCCCCAGACACCCAGTATGAACCAGATCGGATTATCGGCCGGTCTATCTGTTTTCCCCTTAAAAGGGTTCAGCATCGATGCTGCATTTCTTTATATCATGGGGTTAGAGCGGGAAGGCACTTATTCACCCGAAAACTTTTCGGGGTCTTACAGAACCAATGTCTATATTCCCGGAATTGGTTTAACGTACAATTTCTAACCATTTAATCTTTGAATGATATGAAAAAACTAGTATATATCCTCTTTTCACTCGTCATCCTTGCCGGTTGTGAACCCAAGATCGACGAGTACAGCCCTGATGCGGGTGCGGCCGATTTTTCCACCTATGTCTCTTTGGGAAACTCCCTCACCGCCGGGTTTGCAGATGGCGCCCTCTACACTTCCGGACAACAGAATTCCTATGCAAATCTCCTGGCAGAACAATTCAAATTAGCCGGAGGTGGCGTATTCAAGCAACCGTATATTAACACAGAAGATGGTGTAGGATTGGAAGTTGTTCCGAATGTCGGGATCAGACTGGTGACAAAAAGAATTCTGAAACTTGTCCCCGATAAAGATTGTGCAGGGGTTCCTATTGGCACATTTTCAATGAAGCCAGCTTACGCAATTGATAATCCTGATCAGGCGGTTCTGGCAGGCCAGCTTGCAGCACGGCCTGTTGATCCGGGCCCTTACAACAACATGGGTGTCCCGGGGATCAACGTCAAAGAGCTCTTTATCCCCGGATACGGATCTCCTCTGGGAAATCCCTTTTTCGCCAGGTTTACTTCCGACATGTTTTCAACGGTATTCCAGGATGCCGTTGCACAGAATCCTACGTTCTTTTCACTTTGGATCGGAAACAACGATGTGCTGACCTCTGCCCTTGCGGGAACGGATGCCCTGATCACACCTCTTGACACTTTCGCGCTCTATTATAACATGACTGTTCTCGGACTTGTGAACTCCGCTAATTCTCCAAAGGGTGTACTGGCGAATATTCCCGATATTCTCGCAGTGCCATTTTTCACAACAATATCTGCCACTCTTCCATACGATCATGTGGTCCTAACGGCTCAACAAGCAGCCGGGTTGAACATCCTCTACGGGATGTACGGCCATCCTGAAATTGTGTGGAAAGAGGGGAGAAATCCTTTTGTCATCACCACCACCACAGGCGACTGGGTTCAGATGGGCCCCGAAGATATCTTCCTTCTCAATCTACCGACGGATTCTATAAAATGCAAAGGGATGGGTGTTGCTAACCCGGTGACCTATGTGCCGAACCCAATTCCCGGGCAATTTGTCCTGCAAAAAAGCGAGCAGATCAACCTTCAGAACGCGATTACTGCATTTAACCAGATCATTGCCAATGCCGCCCAGTTGAATGGTCTGGCCTTGGTTGATATGAACAGCCATATGAAGACATTTGCCACGGGAATGAAATTCGACGGGATTACCATGACTACCCAGTTTGTCACCGGCGGATTATTTTCTACTGACGGGGTGCATCTTTGCCCCAGAGGGAATGCCGTTGCAGCCAATTATTTCATCGACGCGATCAACGGAGAATATGCCAGCCATATCCCGCATGTGGATATCACAAAATATCCCGGTGTCAAATTTCCGTAATATTCCATCCTGAAACCATCATGTAGAGACGAGGCATGCCTCGTCTCTACATGGAATTTTTTAAAAAACGAAACATTTTCGAAACGGCAATGCCCCGGTGGCTGATGCCGTTTTTAAGGTAAGCAGGCATTTCTGAGAAAGTCATGGTGTGGCCATCGGGAAGAAACACAGGATCATAACCGAAACCTCCTTCACCATGCCGTTCTAGTGTAATCACACCCGGGATCTTCCCCTCAAATAAATGTTCCTTTCCATCAAGGATCAAACAAACCACACACCGGAAGCAGGCTCTCCGGTTTTCAATTCCTTCGAGTTCTTCCAGAATCTTCTGTACATTGTCATCGAATGAGCAACCCTCCCCGGCATAGCGGGCTGAAAAGACGCCTGGTCTTCCACCCAGAGCTTCAATTTCCAGGCCGGTGTCATCGGCAAAGCAATCCATTCCGGCTTTATCATAAATGAACCATGCCTTCTGACGGGCATTCCCTTCCAGGGTATCCCGGGTTTCAGGAATGTCGGCATCCAGATTCACATCCTTCAAACTAAGGAGATGAAA
>JAFGNY010000201.1 GCA_016926765.1 Bacteroidales bacterium
GGTGACCGCCATGCAGGAGATTAAGCTGAACAATTGCGAGAAGGAGAAACGCTGGGACTGGGAAAAGATCCAGGCCAAACTTTTTCGTGTCAGTCTGAAGAGCCTGAGTCTCACACAATACCAGAATGTTGGCGCCCTCTTTTTCATCCGAACAAAAGATATTCTGATCATCTTCCTGTCGGCTTCACTGGTGTTGAAAGGAGAGCTGACGCTGGGGATGATGCTTGCGATCCAGTATATCCTGGGGCAGGTGAACAATCCGGTTGAACAGATGGTCAACTTTCTGAGGGAGGCGCAGGACGCAAACATCAGTATGGCCCGCCTTGACGAAGTAGGGACCCTTAAAAATGAAGAGAGCCCCGGTGAGAACCTGGCAATCCGCATCCCCCATGAACACAGCATCCGGTTAGATAATCTGTCGTTTCAATACGAGGGGCCTCACTCTCCATTTGTGCTTCAGGATCTAAGCCTGATTATCCCTGACAAGAAGATCACGGCGATTGTTGGCCCGAGCGGAAGTGGAAAAACCACCCTCATCAAACTGATCCTCGGATTTTATCCTCCTGTAAAAGGTTCTGTTTACATTGGTGAGCAGCCTTTACAGAGCATCTCTCCGAGGTACTGGCGCAGCCTCTGCGGACCGGTCATGCAGGAGAGCTACATCTTTTCCGATTCCATCTCCAGCAATATCACCATGACGCGGGAGTATGTGGAACCGGAAAAGCTTGCCCGGGCGATCAGGATCGCAAACCTGACCGAATTCATCGAATCCCTGCCGACCGGACTCCAGACCAAGATCGGACCCGAAGGACATGGTATCAGTGAGGGCCAGAAGCAACGGATCCTGATCGCCCGGGCCGTATACAAAGATCCGGAGTTTATTTTATTCGACGAGGCGACCAACTCACTGGATGCCAACAACGAACGGATGATCATTGACAACCTGAATGAATTTTTCGCAGGTAAAACGGTGATTGTTGTGGCACACCGGCTGAGTACCGTAAAGAATGCCGATCAGATTGTGGTACTTGACCAGGGATGTATCGTGGAACAAGGAAGTCATCAGGAACTGACGAACCTCAGGGGAGCCTATTATCAATTGGTTAAAAATCAACTCGAATTGGGATATTAAAATGAAACAACAGGAAACTGATCAGGGAAAGTACAGTCCGGAAGTAGAAGAAATCCTTCACAACAAGCCATCCTTCCTGGTTCGTAACGGGATCTTCCTGCTGGTTATTCTGGTCGCCATCCTCTTGAGCGGGGCCTGCTTCATTGACTATCCTGAAACGCTGGCTGCTCCGGTCAGCTTCGACAGTTGCCATGCCAGTGATTCCGGCATCTGTATGGGTCAACTGATCCTCACCTCAGCGGCCGCTTCCATCATCAATCCGGGACAAACGGTTCAGATGACCTTACATTCCGAGCCTGCAGGCATCTCTGCCGAGATCCCCGGAACAGTGGAGGCCTTAACTCCAATTGGTTATGGCGACTACACCCGGGTGTTCATCAAACCCGGCCGTCCGGAACCACTTGAAGGGTTTTCGGGAACCGCTTATATTTTGATTGGAAAGTCAAATTTATTGTCTAAAATCCTGAATCCGGTCTTTGCAGTATTCCGATCTGCTGACCATTAGAGAAAACGATATGATCATCATTAAAGAGCTAACGAAAGTATTTCAGGCCGAAGATGTCCAAACCATGGCCCTGAACCGGGTTAACTTTGAAGTCAGTGAAGGTGAATTTGTAGCGATCATGGGACCTTCCGGTTGCGGTAAGTCCACACTGCTGAATACCATTGGTATGCTGGATGAGCCTACCAGCGGTTTCTATGAGTTCCTGGGGAAAAATATCTTTGAATTACCGGAAAAAGAACGGACAGCCATCCGTAAGAATACGATCGGTTTCGTTTTTCAGAACTTTAACCTGATTGATGAGCTGACGATTTTTGAAAACGTGGAATTGCCATTGATCTACCTCGGGGTCTCTGCGCCTGATCGCAAAGCCAAAGTCCTCGACGTGCTGGAGAAACTGGAGATGGCCCACCGGAAGAAAAACTTCCCGATGCAGCTATCCGGGGGCCAGCAGCAGCGTGTTGCGATTGCCCGTGCCTTGGTTGTTAACCCGGTGCTGCTGCTGGCCGACGAGCCAACAGGGAACCTGGATTCGCTTCATGGAGAGGATGTGATGAATCTTTTTATCAAGTTGAATGATTCAGGTACCACGATCGTGATGGTAACCCATTCTGCCCGCGATGCGGAATACAGTACACGTATCGTGAACCTTTTCGATGGACAGATCGTGTCAGAAAGGTACTAACGGACGAGCGGACAAGCGGACAAGTGAGTAGTGAAATGGTGAAACTGCTTACTGTTTAACATAAAAAACGGTCAATGCTATTTAGGCATGGACACTTCTCACTTATCTTTAAATTCTAATTGTAAATACCGTGCTCCCCGGGGAGGACTGCACCGTCATGCTTCCTCCGTGGAGCCGGATAATCTGACGGGAAAGACTAAGTCCGATACCGGATCCCGATTGTTTTGTAGTGAAAAAGGGTGTAAAAACATCATCGATCAGCGCCTCGGGAATTCCTCTTCCATTATCAGCCACCTGCATCACGATCTGATCCTGAACCGAATGAGCCCTGAGCTCAATAAACGGTGATTCGATATCTTCGAAGGCTTCGGACGAGTTTTTCACGAGGTTGATCAGAACCTGTTCCAACAAGCTGCCGTCGGCATTGATGAACAGGGAGGGATGGCAGTTGACTCTCAGATCGATGCCTGTCGACGATAATTCAGTTTCAAAGAGTGAGGTCACCCGGGTAAAAAGATCCTTGATGTTGACAATCTTAAAATCAGGCTTGGGAAGCCTGACGATGCTCCGGTAATTTTGTACAAAGGTGATCAACCCCTTTCCCCGTGAATCGATCAGATCAAGCCCTTTGACCGTCTTCTGAAGGACCTCAGGGGTGATCTCCTGCGGTTCAATCACCTCCGGAATGTCTTTCCGCCGGAGTTTCTTCACGATCGACCCCACCAGGGTAATGATCGGAGTCATCGAATTCATGATCTCATGCGTAAGTACCCTGATCAGTTTTTGCCACGATTCGATCTCCCGTTCTTCCAACTCAGGCTTGATATTCTGAAATGAAACCAGGTGAAGCTCTTCATTCATGGCCTTAAACTTGACTTTCTTTGTGGCCAGTTGAATCAGTTCGCCTTCAAGGATAATAGAGATCAGTTTTCTGTCGTTTGATGCCAGATCAATCAGCATCTCACTGAATCCCTCTTTGATATTGTTCAGCTTTCTGAGATTCCGCAATACCTGAATCCCGAAAATCTTTTTGGCCGCTTCGTTAAAAAGCTCTACCGAACCATCTGATTTAAAAGAGATCAGTCCCACAGCCGTTTCATCGACAATGGTTTTAAAATAGTTGTTCTGAAGTTCATTTTTCAATCTTGCCTGTTCCAACTTGTCGTTGATCAGGTCAAAATACATATAGAGCGGGCTGAACTCATCTTTTTTGGTACGTCTGACATTGGTTGATGTAACCTCTCCGCTCAGGTAAAAGAGAAAAAAGTTTTCGAGCTTTTTGTTGATGGAATTCAGATACCTGATCAATAAGATCACCTGGTAGAGAAAGAGAGCCCCAAGGAGGATAATAACCGAATAATTTGGATAGGTAAAAAAAGAGAGGCTAAGCAGGAAACTGGTCAGCGAGATAAGCAGAAGGCGGATGATCAGGTGATAAAAATACCTTTTAGAGACCATACCGTTTCATTTTATTGTAGATGGTCTGCCTGGAGATCCCGAGTTCACGGGCCGCGCTCGTCATATTCCCCATGTGCCTGAGGAGAGCTTTCCGGATGATCTCTTTTTCAAACTCCCCGTAGGATCCATTGATTTCAGAAGGCTGCATGGATAATCCCGGCATCTTTTTCAGATAAAGGTCTTCGGGCTTAACTACATTCCCTTCAGCCAGGATAACGGCTTTCTCGATGGAGTGCTCCAGTTCGCGTATATTTCCCGGCCAGGCATAAGTTCGCATGGCTAGCAGGGAATCCCTGGAGAAGGTCAGCTTTCCCCGGTCGTATTTGCTGGCCGACCTGGAGAGAAAATGGTTAGCCATCAACTCAATATCACTACCTCTTTCCCTTAAAGGAGGAAGGTCAATCTGGATGGTGTTGATGCGGAACAAAAGGTCCTGCCTGAATAAACCCTCCATTACCAGTTTATCGAGGTTTTTATTTGTTGCGCA
>JAFGNY010000027.1 GCA_016926765.1 Bacteroidales bacterium
ATGAAGGTGCGATGATGGATGGGTTCGTGGCGAAGGTTCCCATAGGAAAAACGGGACCCAGTTTAAGATAGAAGCCACTTTTAATGAGGTTCGGTTTCGCGTAGGATACGGTGGTGACAGGGAGAGGCTGGGCTCCTCCCTGATCTTGTGAAAATACTTCTATAGAATTGAAAGAAAGGAATATAGTCAAGTAAACAATCGATCGGTTCATGCAGTTAGTTATTAGAAACGGGCTGTAAAATTAGGCATTTTCTCCGTATCCGTAACATGCCATATAGTTTCGCATATTCGTGGCAATCACTTTCTTTTGCAAATCAGATAAGGAAAACACATTCTTTTGGTATCCCTCAATAGATTTTACGAATGCATTCAACTGATCTTCAAAACGGTCTGTGAATGGAAGCTGTAGCTTCCTATACAGTAACCGCAAAACTGAAACGGGATTTTGCTCCAGGTCTTCGTACCGGATCTCTGCAAATTTTTCTCGGGACAGAAGGAGGAGCTCAGCTGTAATGGTCTCCGACATCCTGGAGAAGAAGGATGATACCTCCTCCACTGTGGGAATATATCCCTTATTATTCAGGACATTCTGCTTCTGTACAATTTCCCAAAGGTGCCGGGTTGAAGGAACCACGGCATAGGGGTGTCTGGTGATGTGAATAAATTTTGCTTGCGGAAATAGTTTCACCAGAAGCGGAATCCGGAATGAATTAAATGGATTTTTGGAGATGATTCGTTTGCCGGAAGCCAAATGAAGCTTCCGGTAAAAATGTTGCAGACTGGATCCCCATTGATCCAGGAAGTCATCCTCCGGAAGAAAAGGGGCGCGGGTTAGAAAGTAGCTCCTTGAAGAGGGAAAAATGAGTTGCTCAAGGGGCGATTGTGTTGTTAACCGGAAAATCGCATATTCATCCTCCTGAGGTTCATCCATTCCAATACTCACATTGTCCATTGGGCGTGTGGAACCCATGAGCATCCTGAAAATGGGTTGATAGAAGCGGTAGGATACAAAAAAGTTTTCTGGTAAAGCAACTTGAAACAAGGTGGGTGCGACCAGTTCAGGATCCTGTGCCATCAGTTGATGTAACAGCGTAGAACCGGTTCTCCAGTGGCCAATAATAAATATGGGATCCGGTGGAACCGGTGTGTTGCGGAGAGCCTCCCGGTAGGTGATTGCTTCGATTCTGGAAAAGAGGGAAGACCACAGGGAACTCTGAAGAAGAAAAAGTACTCTGGAAATGGTTTCTGGCGTCCAGCCAACAGGATTACGTGAGAGTAAGCGGATTAGAGGTCGGAAACGGATCCCTGCCGTGAGATAGGAATTTTTCAAGAATTGACCTTTTCTTTTACGACGAATTCGGCAATACTATTGATTGATTGGATGATCTGACGAGCGAGATTCTGATCGTTCATCCTGATACCATATTTTCTCTGCATGGCCATGATGATTTCAATTCCATCGACAGAATCCAGGGTTAGGGCATTTGAGCCGCCGAAAAGAGGTTCGTTGTCATCTATATCAGCAGGATCGATATCGGTGATATTGAGTGTAGTCATGATCAGGTTTTTGATCTCGAGTTTCAGGTCATCAGTTGGTTCGTGTGACATAGTCTCCTCTTATTTAATGCTCTTTCGTAACTTTTTAAAGAATGTTTCTTCCACCTCAGCCCGGTCCATGATCATGGAGCCAAGCTCTTTCAACTTTTCGTGGCCCAACTCCCTGGTTTTTCCGATCCTTGCGGCAAAGAGAGAGATTTCCCTCCAACCGTCTCCGATCGTCATCAGTTCTTTGGAGAGCTCCTTAAGTTCCGGATGATTGATGACTTCGGAAGCTTGCTGAAGAAAGGTAGCGTACATAAACCGGAACCCGGCGCCACCGGTACCCTGATCTTCCAGGAGGATATTGATCTTCATCACCTCATGGGAAAGGTGCTCGGTGTCTCTGGCAAATTTTGGCCAGTCGACAACGCGCTTTGCGAACAACCTGATCCCTTTGATGCCGATAAAGGGAACCGGAAGCTTCAGCATGTTGAAACAGGCTTTATCAATCCCTTTCAGGATAGGTTTTTTGAGATCGATCTCAGGGGGAACATAGGTAGGGTAGAAGAGAAATCCTTTTGGAGCCATATTCCCTCCGGCAAACCGGCCCCGCCGGAGCGACTCTTCCTTTAACCGTTCCGGTTTTGGGAAATAGCTGTCGCTGATGATATACTCCGAACCCTCTTTCCCGATCACAACCATAAAGTGGACATTCACATGGGCACGCTCCCAGCTCGGGACATAATCCATATAGTAAAAATCAACCTGAGAAGCAACCGGAATCCCTTTGTCCAAAATCTCATCCAGCTTTTCTACCCCCTCCTGCTCCCGGTTAAATGAAAAAGTCTGAAATTTCACTCCCAGACGTCTCTGGATGTTCTTTCTCATATCTCCCGGACGGTTTCTGACGATAAATGTGGGAAAGGTAAACGACCGGTGTTTATGGAAATATCCGAAGAAGATCCCGGAAGCAATCCCGAAAACCATCGGTTCCGATATCTTCAGTCCGGCATGATTCAACAGGGAAGTAACGGTGCCCGACTCACAATGGGCGCCCATTTTATGATGGAAGGGTATCGTCGTCATGGTTTAGTAGATTCGTCGTGCAGCGTTTTC
>JAFGNY010000202.1 GCA_016926765.1 Bacteroidales bacterium
GCCAAAATACGACTTTTTGCCGGAATGGCCAAATTTTTATAAACTTGTCGTATGAAATCCTTGCAGTTAGCCTGAAAAAACTTCAGTGGGATTACCGAAAAAAATAGGGATACTGGATGACCTTCCTTTCTGGTCGGCCCCTTTTGGGCTGGCCCTGCTGGAGACTCTCCGGCTGTCATCGGGTATGAAGGTGCTGGATATCGGCAGCGGCTCCGGGTTCCCGATGCTGGAGATCGCCGACCGGATTGGGTTACCGGGTCACGTGACAGGGATAGATCCTGAAGTTGAATATTGCAAGTTAATCTCCTGGAAAATCAGCCTCAGGGAGGTTTCAAATGCCTCCATCCTTAACGGAGTCGCAGAAAAGCTCCCTTTCGGAGATGAATCATTTGATCTGATCACCTCCAACAACGGATTGAACAACGTGCAGGATCAGCAGGCGGCTTTCAGGGAATGCTACCGTGTGGCAAAACCGGGAGCACAACTGGTAGCCACGATGAACCTGCCCTATACCATGATCGAGTTTTATGAGGTGTTTGAGCAGGTGTTGCGTGAGAAAAAAACGATGCGAGAGATAGACAGGTTGAAAGAGCACATCTCATCAAAACGAAAATCCGTAGAATTCCTGAAACAGCTCATCCTCGAAACCGGTTTTTCAATCAACAGCATCAACCTCGACGGATTCAGGTACACCTTCACAAGCGCTGAAGCCCTCTTCAGCCATTTCACCATCAAAAATTACTTCCTCCCCTCCTGGAAGGAGATCCTTCCGGGAAAAAAAGGGGCAGAGATCTTTTCCATGGTAAATGACCGGATCAATGATCGTTGCAAGAAAAACGGCGAATTTACCCTCTCCATCCCTTACGCCTGCTTCGACTGCAAAAAACCGGCCTCATGAAACCTGTCCGCTTGTCCGCTTGTCCGCTTGTCCGCTCGTATTATCTGAATCCTGATGTCGTCTTTCTTGCCCGGGACCTCCTGGGGAAAAAACTATGTACCCGGATCAACGGCATTCAAACCTACGGGATCATAACCGAAACAGAAGCCTATGCCGGAATCACCGACAAAGCATCTCATGCTTTCGGCGACCGAAGAACGGCCCGAACGGAGATCATGTATGCTCAGGGGGGAACAGCTTATGTGTACCTCTGTTACGGGATGCATTCATTGTTCAATGTAGTGACCAACGTGAAAGGCGTTCCGCACGCTATCCTGGTGAGGGCGATTGAGCCGGTTGAAGGGATTGAGACGATGTTGCTTCGAAGGGGCAAGAGCAGAACCGGGACCGGGTTCACAGATGGCCCGGGAAAAGTTGCCAGCGCACTGGGGATACACTATTCCCATTCAGGAATGGACCTCACGGTAATTCCTCCCGGAAAAGAAAAATCCGCGATCTGGATTGAACATACCGGAATGCAAATGGATGAACAGGAGATCCTGGCCGGGCCACGGATCGGTGTTCAGTATGCCGGAGAGGATGCCGCGAAGCCTTACAGGTTTCTGATAAGAAAAGTAGGCGCATGAAAAAAAAGTAGAGGCAACCTGACAGGTTGCCCCTACTTTTTGTGTGCGGTTCAGCCTTATTTAACTTTCTTGGCTAATTCAGCACCAGCTTTGAATTTTACCACTTTTTTGGCGCCGATCTTGATCTCTTTGCCATTCTGAGGATTACGGCCTTTGCGAGCAGCTCTCTTGGAAACTGCAAAAGAACCGAAACCAACTAAAGCAACACGTTCGCCTTTGGCAAGTGCTTTGGTGGTAGCGCCAACAACAGCTTCCAACGCCCTTTTGGCATCAGCTTTTGTCATTTTAGCTTCACCTGCGATTGCTTCGATTAATTGAGCTTTGTTCATTTTCGTTCAGATTTAAGTGAATACTCATTTTTTAAGCCTCACAAATATACACTATTTACGGGCTTTGTCAATGGTCGATCGTCTAAAAGGGGCATAAATGTTAATAAATCGATGATTTTGTTAATAAATGAACTCTAAAAGTCACAATTAGCAAGGGTTTCACGCTAAAAGAGTTCCCGATCCGTTTAAAAATTCACTGACTTTCATCATCTTTTTCGAAGCAGGTTGCAGGGTGAGAATGTCGATATATCCATTGCGGGCAGCGACTTTTAAAAACCGTTTGTGGTCGGTGAGACAACTTCCGGGAGGAACGGATGCAGACAACGGTTCATCCGCTATTCTGGCAGAGCCAATTTTTATGTTCATGGAGGATCCGTTTTTCAATCTGAGTTCTGTCCACACTCCGGGAAAGGGGGTAAGTCCTCTGATTTGATTGTACACCTCCTGGATCTCTCTTTCCCAGTTGAGGTGAAGATCCTCTTTGTTCAGCTTCGGCGCCGGCTTCAGCGTTGCCTGAGACGGTCCCTGAAATTCCTGTGCAACAGGGTGAAGATTCCCCGCCAGGATCCCTCTGATTGTTTGCACCACTAACCCGGCCCCTATGTTCATTAACCGGTCATGCAACTCGCCTGCGTTTTCGTTGGGGTCAATGGTAACATGTTCCTGGAGAAGCAAAGCCCCTGTATCGATCTCTTCATTGATAAAAAAGGTGGTTACGCCAGTTTCGTGCTCCCCGTTCATAATAGCCCGGTTAATCGGGGCTGCCCCACGGTACTGCGGAAGCAACGACGCGTGAAGATTGAAGGTTCCCAGCCTGGGAAGGCTCCACACCTCTTTTGGCAACATTCTGAATGCAACCACAACCTGAAGGTCAGGTTCGAGATCCTCAAGCGCCTGAAGAAACTCCAGGGCTTTTAATTTTTCAGGCTGTAAGATCGGCAGATTCTGCCCCAGGGCATATTTTTTAACTGCCGATTGTGAAAGAGACAATCCCCTTCCGGCTTCACGGTCGGGAACCGTGACAACTCCCACTACCCGAAACCCCTCCTTTACCAAGGCATCAAGTGAAGGAACAGCAAAATCAGGTGTTCCGTAAAAAATTATTCCAGGAGATTGTGACATCCGACAAAAATACGTCAATTCCGGCAACTGTCTTTCGTCTTTCGTCTTTCGTATTATTCCCCCGCCTTCGTCTTGGCAAAGCTGATATACTTGTCAATGGTGGTCCCTTCAAAAGATCGGGGATAATCCTTCTTGATACGCTGGTATTGTTCAAGTGCTTTTTTGTAGTTCCCCTTGATTTCACAGGCTGTACCGGCTTTCATCAGCAACATAGGTGCAGTAAGCTCATTGTCACTTTGGTCGGCCGCATCAATATAATACCCAATCGCTTTGTCTACATCATCAAGTTCCATATAAGCGTCGCCAATGGCTCCGGTAGCCATCGGAGCAACTACCTTGTCATTCCCGTCAAAATCCTTCAGGTACTTGATGGCTTGTTCAAAATCCCCCATCTTCAAGTAACAAATCCCGGTATAATAAGTAGCAAGGTCAGCGGATTTCGTCAATCCATATTGATCAATAATATCCAGAAAACCCAGATAATTCCCATCGCCGTTCAATGCTTTGGACAAAGAGTCCTGCTCAAAGTACATCTCAGCCATGAACATCTGACCCTGAGCTTCTTTTTCCTTAGGTTCAAGGTAATACCTTCTGAAACCGAAAAAACCGAGAACAATCACAATCAATACGCCAACTACAATCAGAATAATTTTCTGATTGTTTTCAATAAATTCTTCCGTCCGGCTCAATGCTTCTTCAACTGTGTGAAGCCGTTCATCTGCCTTCTTCGAATCAACCTTTTTTGCAGTCATAGTCGGGGTATTTGCTTTGATTTGGAAGTGCAAAATTAGTTTTTTTATTGAAATGAACTTAACCGGTTGCTTTTTTTTACTTTTACATCTCATTCTGA
>JAFGNY010000203.1 GCA_016926765.1 Bacteroidales bacterium
AGAGACAAACCGGCAATCGCTGCTCTCCTGCGGAAAAAGTGCCCCCGGGCGTTCATGATTCGGAGATTTTTTCTTTTCCGGCGTCAAATTTCTTTACAGCAAAAAGAATCACAATGGTGGATACTGCGATAAGTACCGGCCAGGCCAGATACCAGAGGATGGGAATTGTATACATATTGATTTTTGATATTGAAATTAGAAATTAGAAATAATCTTAATAAGCATGCCCATCCTCCTCCATCTCTTCTTCAGTGATCTTTTTCCGGTTGATGGACCACCAGGCATAAACGATATAGGCAAGCACAAACGGAACCAGCAGCGAGACGTAACTCATGGCAATGAGCGTATAATGGCTCGATGAGCTGTTCATGATGGTCAGCGAACTCTGGAGATCGCTTGTTGAAGGATAATAGGGTGTATGGTTAAATCCTGCCAGGAGGAAGAGGGCGAACACCGTTAGAACGGTTCCGATCCCTGCAGTCCAGATCCCTTTGGAGGCACAGGCCTTAAACCTGAGTAATGGCATAAAGATCCCATGCAGTACCAGCAAGCCACCCAGGATAAACAGTACCATAACCACCGGCATCTGGATGAGGTTATGCCAGTATTTAAATGGCTCCATGAACACTCTGCCGGTTTCGGGATCAACGGCAAAGCCGTTGCTGAGCAGCAGAGCAAATACATAGGTAAGGAAGAGGACCAGAAAAGGGATCGCATTGATCCACAACTGCTTGTGTCCTCTCTTTGCAATCGCTTCCTGATTCACGGAATTCAGGATATAGAGAATTCCAAGCACCCTGGCAAGGAAGAAGACCGTTAAACCGAGGGTTACATTCCGCCAGTTGAGCACCGCTTCAAGGCCGTGAGCCGGTCCTTCCCAGCGCGAAATTACCGGACTGGTCAGGTTGGTAAGGTTCAGCTTGTCGACAACAAACTCAGAGCCGGTGAAAAAAGTGGAAACAGCTGCGCCGATCAGGATCGTTCCGAGAGCTCCGTTGATCAACAGGAAGACTTCGAAGGTGCGCTGCCCAAGAAAGTTGTTTGGTTTTGTCCTGAATTCATAGGAGACAGCCTGAATAACAAAGGCGAAAAGGATGATCATCCAAACCCAGTAGGCTCCTCCGAAACTGGTGGAATAGAAGAGGGGGAAAGAGGCGAAAAAGGCGCCTCCGAATGTGACCAGTGTTGTAAACGTGAATTCCCATTTACGTCCGAGGGTATTGACAATGATCTTTCGTTCGGGTTCAGTTTTTCCCAATGTATAGATCAGGGTTTGTCCTCCCTGAACAAACATCAGGAAGATGAGAAGACTGGCCAGCAGGGAGATGATCACCCACCAGTATTGCTGCAGTGCGAGTAACGACATGGTTTCAAACATCACTTTTGCCCTCCATCTTTTGGTCCGATTTTAATCTGCCGCACCATGATCATCACTTCAGCGATAAGCAGTGCAGTAAAGAGTGCAGCAAAGATCCAGAAGGTCGTTTTCACTGATCCGGCCCCGATCATGGATATGGCTGCAATGGTTGGCAGCAGGTCCTGGATAACCCAGGGTTGTCTCCCAACTTCAGCGACTACCCAACCGGCCTGACTGGCAAGGTAGCCGAGAGGAATCGTCCACAAGGAGAGCCAGAGCAGCCAGCGTTGTTTTTCAAGATTTCCACGGTTCAGGAAGAAGAGAACCAGAGCAAAGAGGAGGATAAAATAGAATCCCAGCATCACCATGAGGTGAAAGCTGTAGAAAGTGAGAGGGATATTGGGAACAGCCGATTCGGGTTTGGTGAGGTAGCCGTAGCCGAAATAGGGGAAATTCTCTTCAAGTTGCCTCCTCGAGATGTTTGCGAGGATCGTGTCGCCTGCCTTTGAGGCTGTTTTGTAGTTTCTCAGAGCAGAGATAGCGAGTTTCCCTTTTTCCATCTTCTGGGCAACCGAATAGGTGCTTTCGCGTTCCTCCTCAGGGATTTTCTCAAACCAGGGTTTGTAACCTCCGTTGAGAAGGTCGGTGACTCCCGGAACGAATGCTTTCGAATCCCGGTAGCCAAGAATGGAGAGCATGTTCGGAATTTCAACTTTCATCAGGAATGGATCTTTCCCGTCACCTGGTTTCTTGGAAGGCGTCAGGATTCCGACAGCGACAAGGCCGGCTCCGGATGTTCCCTTGTAAAGGCCCTCCATGGCTGCCAGTTTCATGGGTTGTTTCTGGGCAACGGTATAGGCTGATCCGTCGCCGGTGTATGCAAGGAACAACGATGTGATGATCCCGAAAATACCGGCAACAAGAATGCTCCGTTTCGCCGTCAGGACATGCCGGTGATGCAACAGAAACCAGGCACTGATACCGATCACGAAGATGGAGGCAATCACGTATCCGTTGGAAATGGTATGCAGGAATTTGTTTACAGCCATCGGGGAGAAGAGCACCTCCCAGAAATTGATCATTTCGTTACGGGCGGTGTCAGGATTGAACTTCATGCCGACAGGGTTTTGCATCCAGGCATTGGCTACCAGGATCCAGAGGGCCGACAGGTTAGCGCCAATCGCCGTTAACCAGGAAGCAGCAAGATGAAATCCCTTGCTGACTTTATTCCAACCGAAAAACATCACGGCGATGAAGGTTGATTCGAGGAAGAAAGCCATGATCCCTTCGATAGCCAGCGGAGCGCCGAAGATGTCGCCCACAAACCAGGAGTAGTTGGACCAGTTTGTCCCGAACTGGAATTCCAGAATGATTCCTGTAGCAACACCGATGGCAAAATTGATCCCGAACAGGAGCATCCAGAATTTTGTGATCTTTTTCCATTCGGGATTACCTGTCCTGACATAGATCGTCTCCATGATGGCTACGATGAACGATAAACCGAGGGTGAGCGGCACAAACAACCAGTGGTAGATTGCAGTAAGCGCAAACTGCGCCCGTGCCCAGTCAACCATGCTAAGGTCAATTTGATCAAACATATAGATGTTGGATTGATGAAAAACCAAAAATAATAATATATATTTAATTAGTTGCGTATAATCAACTGTTCTCGTACATAATTTCCCTTCTCAAGATCGGATTGGAATTTGGAATTCAGGAAGTTGGGGAAGAAAAATAGCTTCAGGATGAAAAAGATAATGAACAGTTTGATCAGGATAATGACCCAGAGTTTCCGTCCAACCGTCATGGAACGAAAGCCCTCATAATAGAACTGCCATATACCCTGTAAAAGTTTCATTGTTTTCGCTGAAAAATGCCAGATAAGGATCACTTGTCCGCTTGTCCGCTTGTCCGCTTGTCTTACCAGCTCCCGCCGGCGCCGCCACCGCCAAAGCTGCCTCCTCCGAAACCGCCGAAACCTCCGCCGCCAAATCCTCCGCCAAAGGACCCCCCGCCGGAATGGAAATCATTCCAATGGCCCCGGTTTCCCCCCATGCTTCCCAGAAGCCAGAAAGCCGTCCAGAAAGGGATACTCTTGCCAACCGAATGGGAACGCGCACGACTCGACCGGATCAGAAAAAACACCACTCCCAGTATGATCAGCGGGATAAGGAAGGCATAAGGGCTATGCTGCGTCTTTTTCAGGTACTGCTCTGCCGTGAACTCGCCGGATGCCAGTTCCATCAGGGTAGTGGTCCCGGATTCCAGTCCACCGTAATAATCGTTTTCTTTGAAGCGCGGGATCATCTCGTAATTAACGATCCGTATTCCAATGGCATCCGGAATAGCTCCTTCCAGACCATATCCCACAGCAATATAGGCCTCCCCTTGTTCATTACCATATTTTGGTTTGACCAGCACCACAATCCCGTTGTTTTTCCCCTTCTGACCAACTCCCCACTGTTCTCCGATTCTGAAAGCAAAATCGGCCTTATCGTATCCATTCAGGGATTTTACGGTAACCACTGTAATCTGTGTTGAGGTAGTATCATTGAATTCAACCAGTTTTCGTTCAAGTTGTTGAACCTGCTCCGGTGCCAGGATACCTGCCAGATCATTTACCAACTTTGGAGGTTCCGGCCGGGGAGGGATATCCTGGGAAATCGCTTGCAGTCCCTGAAAGAGAATGAAAATCAGGATAATATGCTTGAACTGTTTCATGTGTCTGTTACGTTTTTCCAAAGGAAATTTCGTCGTCCAGCTCATTCACATCATCCTTTTGGTAAGGAAAGTGGGTCTTCAGTTGTTCGCCGGCTTTTCGTATTCCAATGGTAAGTCCGTTAGTAAGGTGGCCATCTCTGAAGAGGCCGGCCATCTCCTCTTTAATCTCATCCCAGAACGTTGAGGGAACCTTCTGGTTGATCCCCATATCTCCCAGGATAGCAAATTTGTGATCATGCACCGAGAGATAGAAGAGCACCCCGTTCCGCAGCCTTGTCCTGTGCATATTCAACTGTTTGAATAGGTAAGCTGCCCGGTCCAGTACATCTCCTTTGCAGCTGTTTTCAATGTGTACGCGAACCTCGCCGGAAGTATTAAGTTCAGCATCGCTGATGGCCTGGGTAATCTGCTGCTGCTGCTGCTCTGTGAAAATGTATCTGGCTGGTATCGACATGGTTATGGAAATTGGAAATTAGAAATTCATCTCACGTCTTACATCTTAAAATTCTACTTTCGGCGCTACTTCGGCACCTTCCTGGGCTTCGAAGTAGGCTTTTTTCTCAAATCCGAACATTCCGGCAAAGAGGGTCGCCGGAAACCTTCGGATATAGGTATTGTAGGCCTGTGCAGCCTCGTTGAATTTCATGCGTTCCACCGTGATCCTGTTCTCAGTTCCTTCCAGCTGGGCTTGTAATTCCATAAAGTTTTGCGTAGCCTTTAACTCGGGATACCGTTCTACCACAACCATCAGGCGCGAAAGGGCGGAGCTGAGCCCATCCTGGGCAGCCTGGAACTGCTGCAGGGATTCAGCATTCAGGTTTTTCGGATCAACAGTCACGGAAGTTGCTTTGGCACGTGCTTCAATCACATCAGTGAGAGTTGATTTCTCAAAATCGGCAACTCCTTTGACGGTGGCCACCAGATTCGGGATCAGGTCGGCACGACGCTGATAGACATTCTCGACATTTGCCCAGGCTTTTCCCACATTCTCATCCTGGCTGACCAGTTTATTATAGATCCCGGTACCCCAGCCGACCAGGATCACGACGATAGCGATCACCACAATAAGGATGATCCAGCCTTTTGAAAGTTTCATGCGCGTTTAAGTTTAAAAGTTTTGCTCAAAGATAAATAAAATTTTGATGCCGGATGTCGAAGCGAAGCGAAGATCCCGAGACATCGGGACCGGATGCCCAATAAGTGATACGCGAT
>JAFGNY010000204.1 GCA_016926765.1 Bacteroidales bacterium
AAGGAAGCAAGTCCCCTTTAGGGGATTTAGGGATAACAAAAAGTTTCGTTACTTTCGCATTCAAACATTTTATGATGAAAAAATATCTCCTTACTCTGATCCTTGCAACCCTTCTCCTCACCGGCTGCTTCGATTATCATAAAACTCTGCCGGAAGGGCCGTGGCTGGGGGTGATCCGGATCGACAGCACGGTTCCCGACATGGATCTGCCATTTAACATGGTTTATGAAAAGAACATCGAAATGGAAGCGATGTACGTGCTAACTGCAGGGGAGACGATCATGATCACGGAGATCGATCGGGAGGGAGATTCGGTTTATATGAAATTTCCGGTCTTCCCGAGCGAAATTGCAGCCATCTTTCGGCACGACTCCCTGGTTGGCCGTTATTATCCGAAGGGCATTGAAGCCGGGATTTCATATCCCTTTTTCGCAGTGCCCGGGGTGGAGGAACGGTTTCCATGGTATCGGGAGGAGCCTGGTGCAGATGTCACTGGCCGATGGAGGTTCATTGAAAATCCCGGGACACCCGATTCGGCTATCATGGTTGGTGAGTTTACACAAGAGGGCAGCCGTGTTACCGGGACGATCCTCAACCCAACTGGCGATTACCGTTACCTGGAAGGTAAGGTCGCGGGGAACCGGTTCATGTTTTCGGGTATCGACGGAGCACACACCCTTATCTTCAGTGCAGAGATCGCACCGGAAGGCACTCTGGAACATGGCCGGTTTATGGGTAGCCCGTCATGGAAATCCACCTGGCGGGCGGTACGGGATGAGGCTGCATCGATTCCACGGGGGGAATCACTGATCAGGTTGAAGCCGGATGCCAAACCGTTCCATTTCTCCTTGCCGGACATTCAGGGTGACACTATTTCACTGACAGATGCCAGATTTAAAGATAACGTGGTGATTGTGCAAGCCGTAGGTACCTGGTGCCCGAACTGCCTGGATGAAGCCCTCTTTTACCGAGATATTTACTCCGAATATAAAGACCAGGGGCTGGAGATCGTGGCATTGAGTTTCGAGGATAAAACCTTTGAAGCCTCTGTTCCAAAGATGAAACGGTTCATTGAGCAAACAGGAATCGGATATCCCCTGCTTTATGCCGGTCCGAAAGGGAGGGAGTCGATCCGCTCGGTACTCTTTCCTTTCGAAGGCATCATGGCCTATCCCACCACCGTTTTCATCGACCGGAAAGGAAAAATTCGGAAAGTCGAAACCGGCTTTTCCGGTCCCGGAACCGGAGCGCATTACGACCGGTTTGTGGATGAGACAAGGGCGTTGATCTATGAGCTGCTGAGAGAGAGGTAAAGAGTAGAGGGAAGAGGGAAGAGGGAAGAAGGGAGACGTTATTTGGGAGTTTTTTCAGTCGGTTATCGTTTCACCAGTTTTTTTATGATTGTTTGTCCTTCGAGAGTGATCATAACAAAATAAAACCCATTTGGGAGAGAGGCAATGTTGACTGAAGCTGTCCCCTGGCTGGTGGCCTGTGCGGTTAACACAGGTTTCCCTTGAATGGTCATTATCTGAATGGTTGCCGTCTGATCTCTTTCTTCCGGAAATTTTAAATAGATCACGGAGGAAGCCGGATTGGGAAAGAGGATGACATTCAGGTTTATTTTTGCAGGGAGTTCCTCCACACCAAAAAACGGATCTCCGTTCGGGAGGGTGTTGGTTCCATAGGAAGCCCTGATCAAATCGGCATACTGACGCAGCAGATCCACTGAACTGTATTGATTGCCATGATAATCCCTGGCAAACGTAAAGGCGATATCAAGTTCTTGTTTATCCCCCGGGCGAAAGGTAAACGGACCCGCCGACATCATTCCCCTGTCGTCGTGGGAATAGTTACCCACACTCTCTTGCGTCCAGTTGACGGGGCCATTTGGCAACTGGCAACCGACACCCCAGTTCAGGGAATCGGACAATCCGGGAAACATAAAAGCGCACTGCGGCCCATAACCTCCTGTAGAAGGAGATCCATTTCCGCCATAGATTAACGGTTCGCCATCGGGCCATCGGCCACAAAGGAAATGATACATTTCTTCGGCCTTATGTTCTCCGTAATGATACATGTCGGGATCCTGCCAGAGGTAATGCTGCATTCCCAATCGTTCATTGTCGGCCACTCCATCCCCAAAATGTGTTCCATTCACACTTTCATCGCAGAGTTGCCGGCCGAAAGAATCGACGCGTGGATTATCCATGCCATCAGGATCCATAAAAGGCCCCCCCAACAGGATCACTCCCTGAGCAGGGGGGAAATCTCCGTAGGCCTCAGTCTGACCCTCCCCATCCACAGAATCGGCATTGTATCCGATCACCATATTTCTCTCCACATCACACATCATAAAATCGTCATGCGCCCATCCGATATCCAGGTCGGTAAAGTTGCCGATGTACATGTTGTGGTAAATGTTTGAAGAGTGGTTATAGATATCATAATGGAAGAAGATGGTATTCCAGAACGCGGAATCCCCGGGGAGGTTGAACGCATAAGCCCACCCGTGGATTTCGACGCCAAGCCGTTTCCCTTTCGATTCTCTGTTTGGTTTGATGAAGTCGTTGAAAAGAAAGAAAATACACTGATGGCCGTAGAGATCCGGGTAATCCCCGTCAAACGCGTTGTAGACGCCATCCCCGTTGTTGTCGAAAAATGGAGCCAGATTTTCCGCTTCTCCGAGTGAGGGATTGCCATGGGCGGGCCAGGTACGGATGTTATCGGGTGGCCAGTATCCTTGTTCGGTCCAGTGGTGCTTGTGGTGTTCGACCTCCCAACCCTCGAATTTCCATACCCGGTTCCAGAGGCTGTCGTAGACCGGGTCATATTGTGTAGTATCGCTGACCGGACCGGCCCAGAAGTCCTCCACTGCCCGCATAGAGCCGCTGTATCCGCTAATACGGTATTGTTCCCCTGCGAAATGGAGGAGTTCCTGCTCATCCAGCCCACCGAACCATAGGGAGCTGATGAATACGGGGCTTTGGGTGCTGTTTTTCGGGACAAAGAATCCACGCGACGGTGTAGTGAAGGTATTGAACAGATTTCCAAATGGGTTAATACGCGCTTTGATGTTATTCAGATCCAGGAAAGCAAACGGTTCCTCGAGGCAAATAACGTGTGCAACCTGGACTGAAGATAAAGTGGGCAATTGGGCTCCTTTTTGCCGAAGTGTGTATATAATCTCAACCTCGTCATTTTGCCCGTAGGGATCTGCCTGGTAAGTGACAGTGCTGTCGTCTTTTTCAAGGATTTTTCCGTACCAGCTCCCCAGCACAACCGGGTTGATCAGCACAATGGTATCCTGCGGATTCACAAAATAATCATTTTTTAACAGGTTTATCCTGGTAGGTTTGTGCATAAAAACCCTGGCAGAATCCTTTCTTGCAAAGAAGAAGGACGAGTCAGGAAGATAATTTACCACCACGCGGGCCCAGTCGGAGGCATATTCAGGGTGATTCACCAGCCGGATGCGGTATTCGAATTCCTTCGAAAGATGGTCCATGTTCCAGAGGGAATTACAATAATAGATCTTGCCGTCAGGAGTAATTGAATCGGGATAAAAGTTCTGAAAATCAAAAATCTCAACGGGTTCCCCTGTGGGATTGATGTCATTGGCCAGCACGTCGATGTTGATCTGTGAAAAAGATTGGTAATCGACGGTGTCATTGATTGCAACCGGATTCTGGTTCTGGCCTTGCAGGGTGGATGTGAGAAAAGGGAATGGGAAAATAAATGAAAGCAGGAATAACGAAAGAACCTGGAACAATACCGATTGAATGGCTCTCACGATTGGAGATGCTTGAAAATCCATTAGATACTGAATAATAGTGACCATTAAAGGTACACGAGGGCCTTGGTAAATCCAAGGATAAATCGATCAACTCCGTTGTTTTAATGACATAACCTCATCAAACACCTTTTCCCAATAGTTTACATTTCCTCAATTCCTTCCAGGCTTTTTCAGGTTTTTCGATGTAGAGGTAAGGTTTCCCGATCCACATTCCCGATTTAGCAGAACATTTTACGATGTATGTTTCCCCTGCCACAAGGGTCATGGGAAGCTCGGTTTTTGCATCGGCAACCTGACTCCAAAAAACCACCTCTCCGGGGTCAGCAAAATAAGGAAAATACCCTTTCTCACAGATGTGAATAGGATAGATAGCTGTTGAATCATTGAGATTAATCCGATAATGGTAAAATTTCCCTAAATGGGGAGCGCCATAAAAATAGATTAACGCTTTTCCTTCCGGAATCTCTTTAACTTCTTGAAAAGGGGTTGTTTTGTATTGGATCTGAGAGATTGCAGTTCCTGAAATGACCAGGAACAAAGCGAGGGTAAAAAGAATGTTTTTCATTTTTAAAAAGGTTTATTTAACAGAATGTTACACACTTAATGGATTCTCTGTAATCCGTTGTTCCATCACCCGGTAAAAATGATCGGCATGAGGATGATCCTCCAATCATGCTAACAAATGATATAGCTGAGGACTGATCAAATGTATCTATTATTTGTAGATATACCAAAAATATTTCATTTTTCATTCCAGCCATTCAACCTTTTCACAGGGTTGTTCGACTTTCCAGAAAACCTGTTTAAGGAGGCAGTAGCATTTGCCTGCAGTATGAAGGCAACCCCTTCGCTGATCAGTCAGTATGGGATCCTTTTAAGAAATGATAAAGGAAGATGATACCTACATGCAAGGAATATGAAAAGAAAGACGAACCGCAACTTCGTCCTTCATGCTTCTAACTTGGATCATACGCCCATTTCAGCCACACGCTGCCCCAGGTGAATCCACCTCCAAAGGCGGCAAGGATGATGTTATCGCCTTTTTTTAGCTGGTCTTCCCACTCCCAGAGGCAGAGGGGGATGGTGGCGCCGGTGGTGTTACCGTATCGCTGGATGTTGATCATCACCTGATCTTTGTTGATCCCCATGCGCCGCGCGGTAGCGTCGATGATCCGGAGATTGGCCTGGTGAGGCACCAGCCAGGAGACATCTTTGGATGTCAGGTTATTTTTCTTCATGATCTCCACGGAGACATCCGCCATCTTGGTTACGGCAAATTTGAATACCGACTGTCCCTCCTGGAAGATAAAATGTTCTTTTGCATCAACAGTCTCATGAGAAGGAGGTTTCAGAGAGCCTCCTGCTTTCATGTGAAGATAGGGGAAGCCTGAGCCGTCGGTTCCGAAAATGGAGTCCATAATCCCGACCTCTTCCGTAGTAGGTTCGAGTAACATCGCTCCGGCCGCGTCCCCGAAAAGGATACAGGTTTCACGGTTGGTATAATCGGTGATGGATGACATCTTATCAGCGCCAACCACGATCACTTTCCTGGAAGCGCCCGATTCGATATAACGTGTAGCGGTAATGATGGCGAACATCAGTCCTGAACAGGCTGCATTCATGTCAAAACTGAAGGCGTTATTGATACCTGTTTTATAGCTGATCAGGTTGGCTGTGGCCGGGAACATCATATCCGGGGTCACTGTAGCGCAAATCAGAAGATCGATTTCATCCGGGGAGGTATGCGTTTTTTCAAGCAATCTCCGGACCGCTTCAGCGCCCATATCGGAGGTGCCTAACCCTTCTCCCTTCTGGATATGACGCTCCTTAATCCCGGTTCTGGAAGTAATCCATTCGTCGGAAGTATCGACCATGCTCTCCAACTCTTTGTTGGTTAGAATATACGGCGGAGCCCATCCCTGAATACCCGATATTTTTGCTCTGATCTTTGTCATAGAGAATAGTTAGAGATTGTTTATGGCATACTTTTCAAAAGCCTGCCTGATCTTTTGAGGGAGCCTGGCGTTATGGATCTCTTTGGATAACAGAAGCATCTGCCTGATCGCTTTTCCGTTGGAAATACCATGTCCGACAATCACATTGGCATTGACCCCCAGGATAGGGGACCCTCCATAATTTTCATAGTTGAACCGATCGAGATAGGCATCCTTGATCCCACGTTTCATCAAAACCCGGTACAGCGCCTCTGCTTGTTTCAGCACAATATTTCCTACAAATCCGTCGCATACAATCACATCTGCCCGGTCGCGAAACAGGTCTCTCCCTTCGACATTACCAATGAAATTGTAATCTTTTGCATCTTTCATTAACTGAAACGCAGATTGGGTGATGAGATTGCCCTTTTTCTCCTCTGTTCCGATATTTAACAAGCCAACCCGTGGATTTTTCACATGCTGGACATGTTCTGATAACAGGGATCCAAGCAATCCAAATTGATACATCACGTCGGGTTTGCTATCAGGATTTGTTCCCACATCAATCAGGATAGAAGAACCCCCGCTCTCTTTCGGGATATGGGCGGGTGTGCTGGGCCGGATGACTCCCTGAATGGTATTGACACTGTAAATGGCCCCAACCATCATAGCGCCGCTGCTTCCTGCGCTGGCAAAGGAGTGGATCTCTTTGTGCTTCAGCAACCTGAAACCAACGGCAATACTGGAATTGGGTTTTGCTACCAGGGCTTTGGTAGGCGATTCATCCATCTCGATCTGGTCGGGGGCATCAACAATGTCAAACAGATCAGGATTTACACTCTCCTCATGGAAGAAAGAGAGGATCACCTCTTTGTCACCGATCAGTACGATTCGGTCACTTTTGGGAAGCTCTTTCAGAACCAGCAAGGCCCCATGAAGCGTTGATTTTGGCGCGAAGTCCCCCCCGGAAACATCTAAACCGATCCGCATGATTATTCGGCTGCCGTTTTTTCAATTGCGGGTTTCCCTTTGTAGTATCCGCATTCAGGACAAACCCGGTGATACAAAACTGTTGCTCCGCAATTGGAACATACTGAGTATGTCGAAACTTCCGCCTTGTAATGTGTTCTTCTCTTATCTCTCCGTTGATTCGAAATTTTTCGCTTCGGATGTGGCATGATCGTTCAATTAAGAATTAACAATTAAGAATTAAATTCGTATTTCATATTTCGTATTTCGTTTTCCCGTCTCTCTTCCTTTTTCCCTCTTACTTCTTCCCCCTCACCTCTTTCAATTTCTCCCACCGCGGATCCTGAGACCGCTGCTGCAAAAACTGGTTCAAACGGGCAAGCATGTCGGGATTACAGGTGCTGTTCCCTTGGGCATCTTCCGGGTGAACCCGTTTCAGTGGCAATAGCAGATGGATGTATTCATAAAGGAATGGAGATACGTCAAAGAAGGTCTCGGATTCGGGAATGACCTGGATCTCTTCGTCCAACTCTGAAAACTCCTCTCCAAATTTTACAATCAATCGCTCGTTACCGATGATGGGAATCTCAATGGGTTCATTGCACCTGTCGCATGGCAAAATTACCTGCCCATTGATTGTAAATTGAAAGAGAAGCATCCGTTCCTCTTTTTCCATATCGATATGAACCGAGATCACTCCCTCGTGGATCTCCCCCTGCTTAAACTGTTCAAAGAACGTTTCGTCAATCTGCAGATCGTACCGGTGAATTCCGGGTTTCAGTCCCCGAAAAGGGATGATGAATGAATTCAAGGGTTTCACAAACCGGGTTTTACAAAAAGAGGGCAAAATTACACATTATAATTATGAATAACAAATTGCGATATTTGCCCTCAAATACATATGTTTGCACAATTATTCTAAAATAACACTCCTATGTTCAACAAACTCATCTCTTACCTTCTCCCCTTTATGCCCAAGAAACTTGTTTGGCTTTTTTCCAGGAAGTACATCGCCGGAGAAACCCTTAACGATGCTGTCCGTGTTTGTCATGAACTAAATCATTCAGGGATGATGGTCACCATTGACCTGCTCGGGGAGTTTATCACCAGCCTGGATGAGGCCACTGCCTATAAAAATCAGTACTTTGAGATCATCGATCGCATCGAAGCTGAGCACATCAATGGAAACTATTCACTGAAACCTACGATGTTCGGACTGCTGATCGACGAAGAAGCCTGTTACCGGAACATCCGTGAGATTGTTGTCAAAGCCGTTTCTTTTAACAATTTCGTCCGGGTTGATATGGAAGACTCCCAGTGCACCGACCGTGAAATCCAGTTATTCAGAAGATTAAAACTGGAGTTCCCGAAGCATGTGGGACTGGTCTTCCAGGCTTATATGAAACGTACGCTTCAGGACATCAAGGATCTTCAGGACCTGCATACGTCTGATAACCCGCTGAACTTCCGCCTTTGCAAAGGAATCTATGTGGAACCGGCAGCCATAGCCTATAAAAAACATGATGAGATCAATGATCATTTTCTTGGGGACCTGGAGTATATTTTCCAGAAGGGAAATTATCCGGGAATCGCAACGCATGATAAGGCATTGGTGGATGGGGCTTACAAACTGATCAGCCAGTACCAGGTTCCTTTGAAGAATTACGAATTCCAGATGCTGTATGGCGTCACACCTGAACTCCGGAAAAGTATCGTGGATGCAGGGCATCGCTTACGGGTCTATGTCCCCTTCGGGAAGGACTGGTTCGGCTATTCTACCCGCCGCTTGAAAGAAAATCCCAAGATGGCGAGCCACATCATCAAAGCGATTTTCGTTCAGGGGTAACCCCTACAATGTTACCACCAACCCCACCGAAATTATATTTTCCAACTGCACGGTTTCCCTCACTTGCTCTTCATAATAGATTCTTGTCTGGATGCGGGCTTTCATCAGTTTAGTCAGCCTGAATCCCAGGTTATTCCGCATTGAGATATCGGGTGGCAGATCAGTTTTTTTGAAAATCAACAGATCACAGTCCCAGTGCAACCACTTCAGCAGGTCGTGATTGATCAGGAACTGAATAGACAGGCCATATTCAAAAAGAGCATCTTCCCCTTTCCTAACGCCATAGAAAATTTCCGTTTCCAGGGCTTCATAAATCTCCTTGTCGCGGATCCAGGTCAGCTTTGCACTGGTGAGACCAATGTTAAGCGATCCGAAAAAGGGCCAGTTTAACTGGATTCCACCCGAGAAGAGTAGGGTCATTGGTGTCAGGAACGAAGAGGTCATCGTGCGAACCAACAATCCGCTATCGGATTTCGAAAACCGGTAGGAGTTAAAAAGGCGGGTTGAGATCAGAGCGGAGAGGAAGGCGCTGTGGTGTTTCCCGATCTGACATTCTATTCGGGTTTCAAACTGATTATCATCTACATGAAACCGGGAAATGGAGTCAAAAAAATATTGAAATCCGAGGTGATGAGTCACTTTTTCTATAAACCGAAACCGTTTCTTCGTCTCACCCCTGCATAGATAAACCAGATCCTGCATCAACATCACCTGGTTCGCATTGAGATCATGTTCCCAGTTAAGATAAATCCCGCCGGAAAGGGTAACGGAATAGTCAATTTGTTGTGTAATCCGAAGCTTGACCAACGAGTACCCTGAATCGCAAGGAAGTATCAGATTTCTGACACGACCTTGATCTCTCCATATCAACTGCTGGGCAGGGGAGAAGACGGGTAAAACAGCCATCCCAAAAATCCATCCGATCGCAACCCGCCTGCCCCACATTTCATGCCTTTCACCCTTTGCTCCCTATTCAAATTCGAATACCTTATTTTTATTGCGGGCTATTTCCCAGGTTTGTTGCACATCGATACACAGAAACAGGGGTTTAATGACCACCTTCCTGTTCTGGCGGATGGCCTCTCTCACCGAGAATAACCGGTCATTATACCTTCCCAGGAAGGCAGCCCAGGGAACGACTACAATAAAATCGGCATTTGCCGTATCAATGGATGTGGAATCAGTCAGTGGTATCAGGAAATGCATAAGTTGTTGCAGGGAATAATTTGTGTCGGTCCGATACAACGTATCTCGTTTCAGGTGAGGAATTAAATCCAATCCCGGCCACGAATCCCTCAACGTATCAACGGAACGGATCAGCAGTCTCCCGGGGGAAAAGGGGAGAGCCCCAAAAACATGCTGAATGAACACTGAATCCCGCATGCAGGAGAAAAAAGAAGAAGAGTCTTTGAAAATGAAGGTGTTTTCATTAGGATAACCCTGCTTTTTCATAAACAGCAGAATAGCCCCCGGCTTTTCCGGCCGGGGCTGGTGAATACCATACTTGAATATCAGGACCTTTTGGCAAGAGTTGTAAGAAAATGCTAACCCAAGTGTGATTAAACCAACCTGTGTCAGGGATATAAAATATGCCGTGGTCCCTTGTGGCATGAGCTGTTATTGATAGATTTTTTTCCCGATGGATGTCATACCCCAGGAATCCAGGAAGTCAATATTAATCAGGTAGATCCTGGATCTTACATAGTCATTGTTCCTGACAGCTGCGCACGTAGCAAATACATTGTCGTTGATCTTTCCCAAATAGGTTGCCCAGCAAGCTACCAGAATGATATCAGCATCACCAGTATCAATTACTGCCGGGAAATTCAGGGGTCGAATCAACCTGTTCAGCTCAGGAAGGGAAAAAGAGGTATCGATCCTGACAGGCTTTCCCGATGTGAATGTCGTTCCGTAATTGTATGCAACACCTGCACAATAGCCGCTATCGTTGATAATTATCAACTCTCCGTGCGGTGTAAAGTAAGAAACGCTTGGATAGGAATGGATCCGTTTTATTAAATTGAAAAAGGAGGTGCTGTCTTTCACGAGAAAGGATCCATCGTAACCAGGAACTCCCCGTTTTCCGAGGAATGCCCTGATTCTCTGTTCTGTTTGGAAGGATGGATTTTTAACCCCCCTGGAACGAAGGACCATCGTTGTACAGCTACTCCCGGCATACAACAATAAACTAATTGCCGTCAGCATGATAGAACTTCTGATCGTCTGTTTTTTCATGACGAAAGGTGGTTTGGTTGAACAAATGTGAAAAGAGGAGGATCCAAAGAGTCCCTTCGAAAACTCGTTTGATTGGATCCATCCTCTTGGGAATTAAAGATTTACGTTGGCTTCATTCGTTGATAGAACCCTTAAAGCTGAATGGTGACAAGATAAGTTCCGTTCTGGAATGAAACCGGATAGACCCCAGCCTTGATCACTATTGGGGAAGTGGATCCGAGTTCGCGTGAGATCCTCAGAGGAATTTCGGTATCGTCTTCCAGTGTGATGGTGGGTTTTCCTTGAAAATACTGAAGAGAGGATCCGTTTTCATAGTTTTTGAGGTCGGCCTCCGCTACCTGCATCTGCAGTTGGTTTTTCTCCAATTGCATGCTGACAGGGCAGACTTCTGTATCATTTTGACTCCCACCTTTTTCGATTCCCCAGTTTAAGTCAAAGCACAGGCCGAAACCTTTCAGGCAGTCTAATTTCGGCCGGTGAAAGGTGACGGTCAGTTTCACCCATACGCCCGCCGGCGCAGTGAAGGCCGTATTTGAGGGTCCGTTGAACGATTGGCTTTCTGTTGCAAAAGATACTCCCGTAATAAGAAGGAGATTGGTCAAAATTAGTAATGTATGCTTTTTCATGGATGTTTGTTTGTTTGAGTTTAGTACTATTTTATCCGCATCAATCTTCCGGTCGCGGAAACCGGTTGGCCTGAACGTTTTGGAAGCCGGCCCCTGCTACCTGAAAAATCCCTGCCCGGCAGATGATTTTTACTTCTGAAAGTAGATTGCTGTCTCGTTACCCTCCCGTTTTGATCCTACACCTGATTTTTAGACATTAATCGGGTGGGAGGGGAAAAGGTTAAAAGGATCAGGGGATTTTTTTTAAGAATATTCATGTAAAAATAGTTAACAAAGTAACAATCACCATTTTAGAGAAAAGGCTTTGAAATTGTCTCAAAAATTTTTAGTATCTTTGCAACCGAATTCAGTTTTGGGTAAAAATTTGAAGATATTATGGAAAAAGCAAAAGTACTTTTTGTTGCTCAGGAGATCACACCCTATTTAAAAGAAACACCGATGAGCCTGATTGGGAGGCATCTTCCGCAGGGCATCCAGGAAAGGGGTAAGGAAATTCGTACATTCATGCCACGTTTCGGGAACATCAACGAACGTCGCAACCAACTTCATGAAGTTATCCGTTTATCCGGAATGAACCTTGTCATCAATGATGCCGACCACCCGTTGATCATCAAGGTCGCTTCAATCCAGCAAGCCCGGATGCAGATCTATTTCATTGATAACGAAGATTACTTTTACCGGAAATTCACCTTCCGCGATAAAAGCAACAAATTTTACGCTGACAATGATGAGCGGACCATCTTCTTTGCCCGTGGCGTTCTTGAGACGGTGAAAAAACTTAGCTGGGGCCCGGACATCGTCCACTGTCACGGCTGGATGACAAGCCTCCTCCCACTGTACATCAAGAAAGCGTTCAAAGACAATCCCTTATTCAGTGAATCAAAGGTGATCTTTTCTCTTTACAATGACGACTTCAATGAGCTGTTTCACAAAGATTTCGGAACGAAACTGAAATTAAGCGGTATCACAGCAAAAGATCTGAAACACTACAAAACGCCATCTTACGTTAATATCATGAAAACAGCCATCGATTTTGCTGATGGGCTCATCCTTGGATCCCCGGATATTAATCCGGAACTACTTGATTATGTCAGAGAACTGGACAAACCGTTGCTTGAATTCCAGCCGATGGATAACTACATCGATACTTACTCTGATTTCTATGATGAGATCCTGGTTACAGAACCGATTACTGTTGAGTAGTATTCATCCCTAACCTCCGGCACTTGAACTCACTACCCATCCTATTGTCCCGATCCATCTGGATTAGCCTCTTGATTTTGTTCCTTGTTGTTTCCTGTAATAAAGATCCCTACGAGTTGGGGATTGATCTCGTTCCGCCAACCGATACTCTTTATGTTGGCGTGATCGATACGATTACGGTTCAGGCCTATTCTGAATTGGAAGATTCTATCCGGACGGATGAACTGAGCGCCCTGGTCCTGGGTTCAGTGATGGATCCGATCTTCGGGAAAACCACAGCCAGTTTCTATACCCAGTGCCTGATCTCTTCGGAAGATGTTGACTTTGGAACCAACCCCCAACTCGATTCTTTGGTGTTGGTGCTGCAGTATTCGAGTCTCTATGGCGACTCCAACACTCTTCAGCAGATCCGGGTTTTTGAGGTAAGCGAAGATCTGATGATTGACTCAAGCTACTACTCTAACCAAACGGTTGGGAGGTACGGACTGGAACTGGCAAACAAAACCTTTTTACCCCGTCCGCACGACAGTGTGAATGTTTTTGGGGTAAAACAGGCGCCACATCTTCGGATCAACCTGTCGAATCAGACAAAATACCTGGGGAACAAGATTCTGTATGCACCGGAAGCCGTATTTTCAGCCTATACGGATTTCATCAAATTTATGAAGGGACTGTATGTGGAAGCGATCCCGGTGAATTCACGTGGTGCGCTGATCAATTTTGCCGCTGACGATGATCTTTCCAAACTGGTCCTTTATTTTCACAATGACAACCAGGGGGATTCGCTCTATTTCGAGATGCCGATCAATGATAACGGCGCCCGGTTCAATACCTATGACCATAACGGATATCAGGATGCCAGCCCCGAATTTAAACAGCAGGTATTATACAACGATACAACCCTCGGAAAGAACCAGCTTTATCTGCAAACGCTGGCGGGGGTGAAGGTCAGGATCAGACTTCCTTACATTAAGAAATTGAGCGAATTAGGTGCTATTGCAATCAACAATGCCGTACTGACTTTTACCAATCCCAGTTCGGATACTACCTGGAAACCTCCCCCCACTCTGACTATTTTTAAGGTTGACTCGGCAGGAAAGTTGGGTGTACTCCTCGATGAACAAGAGACTTCCGGCTATTATGGAGGGGCTTATAATTCGGACAACAGGACCTACTGGTTCAGAATTACCCGTCACATCCAGCGGCTACTGATTTATGACACACTGACAAATTATGATCTCTGTGTGTATGCATCCAGTCCGCTCGTTCGGTCTCC
>JAFGNY010000205.1 GCA_016926765.1 Bacteroidales bacterium
ATTCAGATAACGCACGCATCAATATTAACATTCCAATCTCAAAAACATGAAAAAAGTAGCTTTATTCTTTTCCGCCTTCATGATCTCTTCGATCCTCTTTTCCCAAACCATTAAAGAGGAGGTCGACCTCTTCCAGGCCGCCTTCGGCATGGAAAAAAAAGCGATGGTCGCCGCTTTTGTCACCCCTGTCCCTGAACAGGCCGACGCTTTCTGGGCCCTGTACGATGAATATGAAACAAAACGCAAAGAGCTGGGAAAAGAACGGATGGAACTGCTCTACTTCTATGCCGCCAACTATGCCACCCTGTCCAGCGAGGAAGCAGACCTGTATACAGTGAACATGATCGCCCTGCAGAAGAGGACCGATGCCCTGCTCAACACCTACTACAAAAAGGTGAAAAAGGTCACCAACGGGATCGTAGCCACCCAGTTTTATCAGATCGAACTCTATATCCTGACAGCCATCAGGATGGAGATCCTGGAGAATGTCCCCTTCATCGGGGAATAAAATCAACAGGAAATGAAAAATATCCATCTGATCTTTCTCTTACTGCTCCTGGGTTGTTCCGCTAATCTTGGTGCCCAGGACCGCACAGTTCTTCCCATCCCGGCTCCGAAACCACCTGTATACACCGAGCTGGACATTCGCAATACCACTCCGCCACAGCGGTTTGAGGTAAAAGCCCCGGAAGGGGCGCCCAACGTCGTGGTGATCCTGATCGATGACATGGGGTTTGGTGTTTCCGACGCATTTGGTGGTCCGGTATCCATGCCCACACTCGATAAGCTGGCCAATGAAGGCCTCCGGTATACGCGATTTCACACCACCTCGTTATGCGCTCCAACCCGGGTGGCATTGCTGACCGGGTACAACCACCACTCCAATAATATGGGTTCGATCACTGAGACAACTACCTCTTATCCAGGCGACAATGCCATACGGCCTCAAACCATTACCCCTCTGGCAGAGGTACTCAGGCAAAACGGATACAATACGGCGCAATTCGGGAAGTGCCATGAGACGCCTTCATGGGAGATTTCTCCTGCAGGCCCTCAGGATCGTTGGCCAATTCGTTCTGGTTTTGAGAAATTTTACGGATTTCTCGGCGCAGAAACCAACGAATATGCTCCGCTGATCTATGATGGCGTCACACAAGTCGAAGTGCCAAACGATCCCGATTACCACTTCACGACAGATATGACCAACAAAGCCATCTCCTGGATCAAAGCCCAGAAGTCGCTGGCGCCGGCAAAGCCTTTTTTCCTCTATTACGCTCCCGGAGCTACGCATGCTCCCCACCAGGTACCCAAAGAGTGGATAGATAAATACTATGGGAAATTTGATCAGGGCTGGGACAAGCTCCGGGAAGAGACTTTGGAGCGGCAGAAAAAACTCGGGATCGTTCCTGAAAATACCCAACTGGCGCATAAACCTGCTGCCATCAGCAACTGGGATAGTTTGTCTGGTGAGGAGAAGAAACTGTTTGCCAGGCAGATGGAGACGTATGCCGGTTTTGCGGAGCATACCGATCAGGAGATCGGCCGGCTGATCGATGCAATGGATAAGATGGGAATCCTCGACAACACCGTGGTCATCTATATCGCCGGCGACAATGGCAACAGCGCGGAAGGATTGATGAAAGGGATGTCGAGCGAGATGATGTATTTCAACCAGGTCCCTGAATCGGTTCCCCAGATGATGGAACATTACGACGACTGGGGTTCCCCCTCCACTTACCCGCATTTCGCCGCAGGATGGGCAGTAGCCATGGATGCACCCTTTACCTGGACCAAACAGATCGCATCGGATTTCGGAGGTACCCGTTCCGGCATGGTGATCTATTATCCAAAAGAAATTGCAGCCAAAGGGGAGATCCGTGACCAGTTCAGTCATGTGATCGATATTGCCCCAACTATCTATGAGATCACCGGCATTCCGGCGCCTGCCATGGTAAATGGGATCGAGCAAGATCCCATTGAAGGAACCAGCCTGGCCTATACCTTCAATGACCCGCAGGCACCGGAACAACATCATGTGCAGTACTTCGAGATATACGGCAACCGGGCTGTCTATGATGATGGCTGGTTCGCCCGTACCGTCCACCGTCCTCCCTGGCTCTACCAGCCTCCCCATACCCTGCAGGATGACCGCTGGGAACTCTACAACACCCGGGAAGACTTCAGCCTGTCGAAGGACCTCGCTGCCAGTTATCCTGACCGTGTAACCGAAATGGAAAAGCTGTTCATGGAAGAAGCGGCGAAGTACCATGTCCTGCCTATCGACGACCGGACCCTGGAACGGCGAAACCCAGCGCTGGTTGGCCGGCCAACGGTCATGGCCGGAAGGACTACCATGACTCTCACCGAAGGGATGAAAGGCATGGGGCCGGATATCTTCATCAGTCTGGGCAACACCTCCTACACTATCACGGCGGACATAGAGGTCCCGGAGAAGGGCAACGGAGTGCTTGTCTGCCAGGGGGGAAGGTTCGGAGGCATCTCGTTTTACCTGAGAGAGGGAAAACCCGCCTTTACCTATAACTACCTGGGAAAAGAAATGTTTGAGATTTCTTCTCCGGAAACTCTCACGCCGGGGAAACACATTTTATTATATACCTTTGCCTATGACGGCGGAGGACCCGGGAAGGGAGGCACCTCTACCCTGACTGTGGACGGGAAGCAGGTCGGCCAAACCCACTTTCCCAAAACCCAACAGGGTATTTTTTCGATGGATGACGGAGCCGATGTAGGCACCGACGAAGGGACCCGGGTAACCGATTATGGCATTTCCCCTACCTTTAACGGGCAGATCAACGGCTTACGGATAGATATTCAAAAACAACCTCAACAACAGCCCAAACCATGATGAAAAAAAACTTTCTGATATGGCTGATCATCCTTGCAGGAGCAGGGGTCGCCAGTGCCCAGCCCGACATGAAAGAGACCCTTTCTGTTATTCAATCAAGCCTTGCGAAAAGCAGGGCCGATATGCAATACTACTCCTGGGTGGAGACCATACGAACCTGGGTTGACAACGAACTGAAATCAACCAAAGAAAACCAGTGCTATTACAGTGTGGATGGCAAGCTGGTCAAGATCGCCACCGGCAACAGCGATCAACCTAAAACCCCCGGGGGGATTCGGGGCAAGATCATAGAGAATAAAAAAGAAGCCCTATCGGAATATATCGATAAATCGCTGGAAAAGATCCGGGAATACCTTCCGCCCGATGGCGATAAACTCCAGAAGATCTACGATGGCGGTAAGGTGGGAATTCAGATCCTGAGTCCCGGGAAACAGTTCAAACTCAGTTTCCCCGATTATCTCCAACAAGGAGACCTGCTCTCGATCTCCGTGGATATCGCCGAAAAGAAATTGATCGCTTTGTCGGTCAGCACATGGATTGATAAACCTGAAGAGATGATTGTTTTTGACGTCACCTATAAGATTCTTCCTGACGGGACCCAATATACAGCTCTTACTGATCTGCAGGCATCAGCCAAAAACCTCAAAATTGAGATCGAAGAATCCGGTTTCAGAAAAGGATCCGGAAATTAAATATCCAAGAAAAATGAAAACAAAAGTTCTTTTTGCCATTCTCATCGCCATGATGCTGGGGATGACTATTCCTGCCCGTGTCAATTCCCAGGTAGTAATTGCACTGTTATTCGGAGATAAACTCAATTCTCCCGGGATCAAATTTGGTCTCGATGGGGGAATTGATTTCGCCAACCTGACCAATAGTAACTCAGCGAAATTCACCCATGGTCTCAACCTGGGATTATATCTCGATATTCTGTTGAAAAAGAATACCAACTGGTACATCCACACCGGACTGATCCTCAAATCCCCGATGGGTGGTGATGGATTAAATCCGTACCTCCTGAATGATCCTCAACTGGATACGATGTTCGCTACAGGGAAAATTAAACGGGAGCTGAGATATATCAATGTCCCGATCCTGGTACGATATAAATTTAAAAACCAGCTCTTCCTCGAAGCCGGGCCGATGATCGGGGTGCTTGTCAAAGCCACCGATATATTTTACAACACGGTTGACGATAAAGACGACATCTCCTATAAAAACAATATCTATAAAAAATGTAACCTTTTCGATGCAGGGATCATGGGAGGAATCGGATACCATTTCATGAAAGGGACAGGCATGAACCTGGGTGTCCGTTACTATTACGGATTCCTCCCCGTAACCACTGAAGACTCCTATGGAACCGGACAAAATCAGTCGATCTATGCCTTCATCAGCATCCCCATCGGTGCCGGTGAGAAATCGAAAGCCAAAGCAGCTGCGAAGGCACAAAAGAAACAGGAAAAGAAGGAGAAGAAAGAGCAAGAGAAGAACTGATGAAAGCTGTCCGATATTCAGCGGCATTCCTTCTTCTCATTTCCGGAGTATTGCATCTATTGCTCGCCCTGCAATTGATCGATGAGCCAAACAGTCTCCCGATACTGGTATTTGGGATCTTCTATTTCATCGTTGGTCTCCTGCTGATCTTTAATATGCGTTTCGCTCCGCTGTTTGGGATCATCTTCCCATTGATCGGACTCGTAACAGGCATTTTCGTAATCGGGATTCCTCAGTGGAACCTGATGCTCTCTTTTTTATTTTTCGTAGATGCCGTGGTGGTTATTTGCTGTATCTTCTGCCACATGAAAAACAGGGAACAGGTTTAATCCAGGGACAACATCCATTTTTTTCATTTGACAGGTTTTTGTCTGCAAAAAGTACGGATTCCTTTATAATGATGTATATTTATAACTCAGTTTCAGAAATTCAACCCCTTTTGATCACCTAAACCCAAATGTTATGACAAGTTTTCATGATCGTTTTACAACGCCTGTCTTCGGTTCCTCTGAAGAGATGAGGATCAGTCCGAAGACCGAAATTCCACCCCTTGGTTCCACCGAAGAGATCGCCTATCAGATCGTTCACGATGAAGCGATGCTTGACGGAAACTCCCGCCTGAACATGGCCACTTTCGTGACAACATACATGGATGACTCCGCCAGGAAGCTGATGATGGAGACGATGGATAAAAACATGATCGACAAATCTGAGTATCCTCAAACCGCTGAGATTGAAAGACGTTGTGTAAATATCATGGCAAAATTGTGGAACAGTCCCGAACCCCCTTATTGTACGGGAGCAAGCACCATTGGTTCTTCGGAAGCCTGTATGCTGGGAGGACTGGCTGCACTGAAGCGCTGGAAAATCAGAAGGAAAGCAGCCAACAAACCCACCAACCAACCCAATTTTGTTATCTCCTCTGCTTTTCAGGTCGTCTGGGAAAAATTCGCCCATTACTGGGATGTGGAGATGCGCCTGGTTCCCATAACACCT
The DNA here is from genome assembly GCA_016926765.1 of Bacteroidales bacterium. Taxonomy (GTDB): domain Bacteria; phylum Bacteroidota; class Bacteroidia; order Bacteroidales; family FEN-979; genus QYOJ01. The sequence goes on from JAFGNY010000205.1 coordinate 5,360, forward strand.
GAGCGGATCACTATGGAGCCAGAGGAAGCGTTAAAACTATGTGACGAAAACACTATCATGGTGGTCCCTATTCAGGGAGTGACCCTGACCGGGCTGAACGACAACGTTAAAAAGCTGAACGATGCCCTTGAGATCCTGAACCAGAAGACCGGCTGGGAAATACCCATCCATGTGGATGCCGCTACGGGAGGTTTCATCCTGCCCTTTGTGAACCCGGAAATCGAATGGGATTTCAGGCTGAAATGGGTCCTCTCCATCAGCACCTCCGGTCATAAATTCGGAATGGTTTATCCCGGCCTGGGTTGGATTGTCTGGAAAGATAAAAAATACCTCCCCAACGACATGGTCTTCAATGTTAATTACCTCGGTTCCGAAGTCGGCACCATTGCCATTAACTTCTCCCGGCCCGGGAACCAGGTTCTGGCTCAGTATTATCAATTTATCCGGCTTGGATTCGACGGATACAAACGTATCCAGGAGAATATCCTGGGAGTATGTGAGTATATCCGGAAGGAAGTGGTGAAACTGGGTTTTGCCCTGTTGTCAGATGCATTGCCCAATCCGCTTTTTGCCTGGGTCATGAAACCCGATCCGAAACGGTTGTGGACACTGTACGACCTTTCCGATAAGCTGAAGAGCGACGGATGGCAGGTGCCGGCATATACCCTCTCCGCCGACATGGAAGATGTGGTAGTGATGCGTGTGGTGGTGCGGCAAGGGACTGGCATCGACCTCGCTGATCTGCTCATCGACAGCATTAAACGGCATATGAGTGAACTGGATCAGTTGCAACGTCCCACCGATACCTATCTGGCATTGCAAAACAATCAAAAAGTGGCCGATAAAGGTTTCAGCCACAAAAGGTAGAAAAGGGATTCCTGTTAGCTTTCTTTCTCTACCTGAACCACTTCGTACATATCTTTGCCGTCCTGTTTGATCGGCTGGTAATAGGTGCTTCCTACTTTGACATAGGTGACATCACCGATTTTTACCTCTTCGCCGCCTTCAGGAAGGTTTGAAACCACCGTCCCGGCCATGGGTGGTACAACAGTATAACCACTGTCTGATTTCTCATAGTAGGTTCCGCCGTAGTAATAATTATTTGTGGTTTGGTTCACTACGACGGTCTCAGAGCCTTCCGGCAAAGTCTTGATGGTCGCTCCGGGCGGGGCCTCAACCACCGTATATCCGCCATTGCTCTGTACATAATAGACCCCATGATCGTAATAGTATTTCTGCGAGGCAATATCGATGATGATGGCCGTCGTAACCATGGTCGCAACAAAAAACCCAACGGGGTGCCATAGCGGTCCCCAAAAGAAGGGATGAAAAGGATGGTAGGCGTAAGGATGGTAGCAGGAATATCTATAGCCTCCGTAAGCGTAAGGAGGCCGGGGGTAAGGGCGGGGATTCGGCCGTACCACCACATTCCGGCTGTTGTTAATGTAGATATTCCCGGTATTGATGTTGTTTCCGGTTTTCGTCACGTTTCCCTTATTGATGTTGCCGGTGCTGACCTTATTGCCCTGGCCTGTACTGGTTTTAATGTTGCCTGCACCGGCTTTGTTCCCCTGAAAGTTGCCGCCTTTCATATCGCCGGTACCTTTGGCTCCCGCCTGGCCGGCTCCGGGTGCAAAATTCCGGGCACCTGACGACGGTTTGTTCTGAATCTGGTTGGACGGAGGTCTGGTGGCAGATGGGCGGCTTGCGCCGTTAATGGAGCGACTCATCCCAGCCCCTCCGCCACCTGTTCGCGCTCCCCCGGCACCCATGCGGGCTCCGCCTCCGCCATGACCCATTCGTTGTGCCTGAAGAGGTTCGGGAATAAAAAGGATTAGAGATGCCAGAAAGAATAGAATAAGGGAGAGACTTTTAACTATTGCTGTTTTCATAACCGATATGTTTTCCGTTTACTATTTACCTTATTTTCTTGGAAGAATGGAAACCTGATGCGCTCCCGGCGGAAGTGAAAAATCAAATAAACCGTCGGGAAGGCTAGGATTGATTTGCCAATCCGAAAAGGTGGCTTCATAACGCCGTAAAGGCAATTCCCCGTTGTAAACAATCACCATTTTCAATGGCAAACAGCG
>JAFGNY010000206.1 GCA_016926765.1 Bacteroidales bacterium
CATGAACACGATAATAAAGCGCCCCAGGGTTTTGGGTTAATATGGGAAGAAAGACTGGTATGCTTTTATACCTACGAATGTGATCTCGGCGATGGATGGGAAGACCCTGATGTGCATAACGACTCTGAAGCTACCCGGCAAAAAGCCTTGCAGATGGGAGCGAATATCTTTCAATATGTATTTTTAAAGGATTAACCTCAGGATGGGCTATGTAAAGTTTAACTAATATGATGAAGCGTGGAATTGTAATCGGAGGAGGTATTGCCGGTGTTACTGCAGCTTCCGCTCTGGCAAAGCTGGGAATTGAAGTTGCCTTGCTGGAGAAGGAACCTGAAGTTGGAGGACATCTTCGGAACTGGGACCGCCTGTTTCCTTCACGCAGGAAAAGCACGGAAGTCCTTCAGTTTTTAACTAAACAAATAAATTCAACCATATCCATCCATACAAACCAGAAAGTCGTTTCAATTCAGGAGAAACACGGACACTTCGTGGTTGAAACAGAAAAGGGATTAATAGTTGAAGGGGATTCGATTCTTCTGGCAACCGGATTTGAGCTGTTTGATGCCTCCAAAAAAGAAGAATACGGGTATGGTATTTATGAAAATGTCATCACGTCAGTGGAGCTGGAACGAATGTTTCAAGATGGAAAAGGAATTCTGACTCAGCAGGGAACTATCCCGAAACGCATTGGATTTATTCATTGTGTGGGTTCCAGGGATGAAAAGGTTGGTCATCTGTATTGTTCAAAAGTTTGTTGTGTAACAGGTGTTAAGCAGGCCATTGAAATCAAAGAGACGATTCCCGAAGCAGAAGTGTTTGGATTTTATATGGATCTTAGAATGTTTGATCGCTATTTCGAAGAGATGTATTTTGAAGCCCAGCAACAGTGGGGCATCAATTTCATCCGGGGCAGACTCTCCGAATGTTCTGAAAATCCTGACCACTCTATTCTGGTGAAAGTTGAAGACACATTGACTTCAAGACCGTTACGTATGACTGTTGACCTCCTGGTTTTACTGGTAGGGTTTATTCCTTCGGCGGAGACTAACCAGTTGGCATCGATGCTGGAAATTCCCATCGGTGAAGATGGGTTCCTGGAACCGGTAGATGAGCATACCTTAACTAATTCTGCCCAACATCCCGGTGTTTTTCTGGCAGGCGCACTGAAAGGACCGGTGTGTATTTCTGAAACCTTTGCCGATGCGCGTGCCACAGCTGTTCAGATGGCAGCCTACCTGAACCCGTATTAATAGCTATAATTCATGAAAGACTTTGGTTATTCAATCCGGAAAGATCGTCAGATTGATTACGATAAAAACGATAAGCGTGTTCTTCATTACCTGGAAAAACATGAACCCTCTATCCTTACCTGTATTGCCTGTGGAAGTTGTACCGCGACCTGTAGCGCCGGGAATTTTTCGGATTTTAATATCCGTCTGGTACAGACTCTGTTCCGCCGGGGTGAGACCGAACCCTTGAAACTTGAAATCCGGAAGTGTATGCTATGCGGCAAATGCCAGCTTGTTTGCCCGCGAGGTGTCAACATGCGAAACATGATCCTTGCCATACAAACCGCTATTGATAAACTGAAATGATCTCGTTCAATCTGTTTGTGCTTCCATTTTCACTGGGGCTGATCTACCTCCTGTATATGATCGCCCGGTGGTGGTACAAATGGATCAGTGCCTTAAATCCCAACGACAAGACAAGATTTCGTAACGGTCTCTTTTCCCCCAGGTTTTTTTCTGCAGTAAAAGAGGTATTCCTCGAGAGCCTCATCCATCGGAAAATGTTTAAACGAAATGCACTGATGGGATATATGCACATGAGTTTTGCACTGGGATGGTTCCTTCTGATCATACTGGGTAACATTGAGAGCCGGATCTATAGCACCACACATATCAACCCTCCGTACTACCCGATTTTCCTGAAGTTTTTCATCCACGACAAAACCGTGCTTTGGTTTGAGATTTATACTGTCCCCGGATTTTTTCGCTTTATCATGGATCTGTTGCTACTGTTCATCCTCAGCGGATTGGCATTGGCTATAGTCAAACGGAGTAAATCCCGGTGGTTCGGTATGACCCGGACAACACACTATCAACTTACCGACAAAGTTGCGCTAACCTGTCTGTGGCTGATCTTTCCGGTGCGCCTGTTCGCGGAAAGTTTTACTGACGGGTATTATGGAGGAGGTGGCGGGTTTGTCACCCAGCATTTGGGAAACCTCCTTGTTCTCATCTTTCAGGAAGCATCTCAGCATATAGCGTATATGTTATGGTGGACTTATTCCCTGGTACTCGGGATCTTTTTCGTTACTCTCCCCTTTTCACGCTACTGGCACATCCCGACCGAAATTTTACTGATCTTTTTCCGGCATTTTGGAATAAAGCCACAAGCGGGCCATTCTTCTTTTTCGGATGTGGAAATTGGCGCCTGTTCCCGATGCGGTGTATGTATTGATGTGTGTCAACTCGGAGTAGCTGCCCATGTTCACGACATACAGGCTGTCTATTTTATCCGGTCTGTACGCGATGAACAGGTAAACCGCGATATCACGCTTCGCTGTCTGGTGTGCGGCCGGTGCCAGCAATCATGCCCGGTAGGTATTCAAACCGACTCGTTACGGCTGATCGAACGAAATATCTTTTCCGGTTCGCTGCAGTCCGACTTCGGGTACCTCCCGCCTAAAACTCCGCGGCAGGCTTCTATAGTCTATTTTGCCGGATGCATGACCCACCTCACCCCAGGTATCCTCAGAGCCATAAAAGGGATTTTTTTACAGGCCGGCGTCAACTACCTTTTTCTCGACGAACAGGGATCGGTTTGCTGCGGACGTCCCATGTTGTTATCTGGCAAACACGATCAAGCCATGAAACTGATGGAAGCCAACCGGCAACTCATCCTCGCCACCCAGGCAGAAACACTGGTTACTTCCTGCCCTATCTGCTACCGGATGTTCATTGAGATGTATGATCTGCCAATGCAGGTAGTCCATCATTCGCAATATATCCTCGAACTGATCAAAACCGGAAAGATCCCATTACAGACACACTATAAAAAAGTAGCTTACCATGATCCCTGCGACCTGGGACGGGGAAGCCACGTATACCATGCACCACGTGAATTGCTGGCCAAGGTGTCGGATCTAGTGCATGTCAAAAACGAATACGAAGACGCCCTGTGCTGCGGAGGAAGTCTGGGTCTCTATACCCTTAATCCGAAAAAACGGAATATGGTTACCAAAAATGCACTGGATATTCTGATGGCAAACCAGCCGGAAATCATAGCTACTGCATGTCCGTTATGCAAGAAAACCTTTGCCAAACTTTCCGACGTGGAGGTGCTTGACATCGCAGAGATGGTGTACCCGGCTATCCCTGACAAAACTCAGGTCACTGCTTGATCACCTTAATGACCTGAACCTTTTCAAGATCCATCACCCTGACAAAATACAATCCGGATGCCTCCCCTGAAAGATCCAGCCAGTATGTTCCGGTTCCGGGCAGCTGATACGACCCTGTCAGGATCCCGGTCATCGTGCAAATCTCAACCGACACTACCCGGGCCGGATCGCTGTTACGGAATTCCAGGGTATACAATCCACTGCCAGGGTTGGGAAAAATTCGGGCTAAAGCGCTTGTTTGCAGTTCTTCCTGAATAAACCCAACGCTGCCATCAGGATTGCCGGCCTCCGTCATTTTAGCCTGAGACTCTCCGCAATGGCCACTTCCGGCTTCGATCCAGGCATGAAGATGTCCACCCGACAAAACAATAGTCCCGTCGAGCAATAGCACACGCTGATCAGCAACAACATCCAGTGTTGCCCCACTCCTGACCTTAACCATTGTCCCTCCCCCTGCAACCGTAACGGTATTGTCTCCATCATAGCAACTACTCTGGCCATTCGAAATTGTTTTGTCAGGAGACGGATACACAACCGGATATCCCAGAAATGGATAGCCATTGTTTTTGGTATAATCATCATCCGCAGCCCATATGTTGATGAAATTCCACCCGGTGAAGGTGTTAACATCGTATGGCCAGGTCATCTGGGCAGTCGTTCTGCCAAGTCCACCGGAACTGGTGCTTTTACCGGAAGTTTCCGTATCCCAGTAACTGTTGGGCGCCAAACCACCACTACCTGTACCAATCAGGCCGCCGGATGTGCCGCCACCGGAGA
>JAFGNY010000207.1 GCA_016926765.1 Bacteroidales bacterium
CACCACCAATGCGGATATCGCAATAAAAAGCAGCCGCTGGGTTGTTTTGCGCAATTCGAGATCCTTACGGAGCAATTCATTCTCCCTTACTTTCTTCTCCGTTTCGTATTTCGTTTCCATATCGGCGATTTGCTTTGAGCGCTCAATCGTGAAAATACTGTCTTTAATCGACGCGTATTCCTGATAAGCCATGAGTGCTTTCTGGTATTTTCCGTCCAACAGATACATGGCTGCCAGATGGCGATAACTTTGTTGCTGAAGTTGCAGCATGTCCCCCTGTAGTGCTGCTGCCAGTCCCCGATCCAGGTATACTTTGGCGCTGTCAAATTGATGAAGGATACCGTAGATCTTCCCGATGTTGACGGATGTATTCGAAATTCCAAAGAGATACTTCAAACGTTCACTGATATACAGAGATAATTTATAGTATTCCAGAGCTTTCATGAAAGAGCTTGTTTCCTCATAGATGAGTCCTATGTTGTTATAGGTTCCGGCAATAGCGATGCTATCTTTCAGTTGCAGGTTGATTTTCAATGCTTCCGTATAACTCGACAAAGCTTGCTGGTAATCTTTCTTTTCAATCTCAATGAGCCCAAGGTTGTTGAGGCACATAGAGATCCCTGGAAGATATTCTGCTTCCCGGCTCCGGTTCAGGGCTTCGTGCAGGGTTGCTTCTGCTTTTCCGGTTTCCCGGAGATCCTGGTATACCGGGGCTTTGTTATTCATGCATTTGATGTACATCGAAAGATATCGTTGGTTCTCCGGGTCCCGGAACAGCAACTCTTCCAGGAATACCTCAGCCTGAAGAAAAAGTTCAAGCGCTTTATCGTGTTGCGCCATTCCCTGGTAAACATTGCCGGCATTGCTGGAAAAAACAGCCAGCCGGTATACTAATTCCAGGTTGGAGGTGTCTTCCCGGCTGGCCACTTTCATCTGATCAATGGATTGCAGCAGGTAATTCAGTGACTGCTGCTGATCTCCCAGGTAATAGTAACTGATGGCGACTCCGTTCAGCGCATTGGCAATCAGCAGGGGGTCATCGAATTCCCTGGACAGAATGAGAGCCTCCTGGGAAAAATCCAGGGAACCCGATGGATCTGAGGTAGCAGTTACCTGTGCCAATCTCATCAGCGCCATAATTCTCTCCTCTCCATCAGAATGTTCAAGGAGAGAAAGCAAACTGTCCTTTGGGTTTGACTGGCCAAATAACGAACTCCAGATCAAGGAGAAACAGAGGATGATAAACAATTTTCTTTTAATCACCGGGCGCTTAATGGACGATTCTTTCTCTTTACAGGGGTAAATTTACATGATTCCTGTTAGAAAAAAAAGGATTGTGTATAATTCTCGTTCAATGCTCAAAAGATTATCTTGCGCAGGAGTGGGAAAAATGACCCGTATATATTAATTAAAATGGTATATTTGAAACCCAATAAGGTATCATCTGTTAGGTATGAAACTCCTCAAAATCATCGGGGCCTCACTCCTGGTCCTTGTTGTCCTTCTCTTTTCAGCCGTTGGTATTGCCATCAATTTTATGTTTACCCCGACCAAAGTCACCCCGGTGATCACTGATGTTCTCAACGAGAACATGCAGGCCAGGGTTCATCTAGATGCGGTGGAACTGACCTTTTTCAGCACGTTTCCCAATTTCGTCATGAAGCTTTGCAATGGATCACTGGTCTCACTTGCCACCTTTATCCATCCAACGGATAAAATCGTTCCAACCGATTCCCTCCTATACTTCCGCGAATGCAGGGTGACTGTCAATCCATTCGCCTGGTTCCGTAGAAATGAGATCAATATTCACGGGGTCCGGCTTATTGATCCGGTCATTTATGCCTTCATCGATTCTGTAGGTTAGACAAACTGGAATGTGATAGACACGGTGAATGATACGACCGGTTCTTCAGCATCTGCCGATCCTCTGAAAAAGCAGCTGGGGTTGACGATTGATCTCAGAAAAGTCATTATACGAAACGGAAAGATGTCCTTTTCTGACCGGAGTACCGGACTTGATATTCGGTTACAGGAGTTCAATTTCCGGTTGAAAGGTTCTTTTCGTAAGAAAGGATCACATCTGGACATTCGCTGTTCTGCCTTCCACATCCACTGCATGCAACAGGGACAGGTATTGGCCAATGACCTGTCAATGGGATTTGATACTGACCTTAGCTTCAATAGCAATTTAAACCGTCTTGATGTGAACCAGGCATCCATGTCCTTAAACTCTGTTAACCTTGTGGGCCATGGATTCCTGGTGGAAGATACGTCGTCAGAGACCGTGAATGTTGACCTGAATTTTGGTCTCCGGAAAGCTTCCCTATCGGAGGTACTGAAGATGATCCCTGCCGGAATGGTGGATCAGGATATTCTATTGGACACCAGAGGAGAGATCAACGTGGCAACAAATGTAAAAGGTGTCTATGGGAAGGATCAGATCCCGCTGGTCACCGGCATGGTGGCCGTACGCGGTGAAATGCAGATGAACGACGTGAGGCTGGAGAGCAGTCAGGACACCTTCCTCTTTGCGATGGACAAGGCATCCCTGCGGTTGGGGAGCGACCCCGCCGATACGGCTTCCCCGGAGCCGGCCAGGTCGCTCGATGGCCAAATCCGATTGAATGGGATGCGCCTCAAAGCTCAGGATAAGCCGCGCCTTACCCTGGACATCTTAGATCTCAGCGTTATTACGACCGAGCCGAAAGAGGCAACGGTGATCGCTCCGGTTACCGCCATTTCATCGGCGCTTACATCCCTGATGGCCAACACCTTTAACTGGATCCCCTTGTTCCTGATCCCATGGAGATCTATCAACCACCCTATGATACCCTGGTACCGGGCTTACTTGATTTCAACCATCCCGAAACTGTCGTCATCCAAACCCTGAACACTCCTCCGGTTGACATCTTTCAACCATTATTCCTGGCCGAAGTTGCTGCCGGAACCAACCCCTTCAATGCTGCCCTTGAGACCAACCAGGCGTTTGACTGGTCTCCTCAAGCACCGACGATCCTGGTTTACTCCATGGCCGATGAGGTTATCCCCTTTGGAATTTGCGATGCATCCTATGCGACCATGCTGGACCTCGGAGGAAATGTAGATACCATAAATACAGGTTTGCTCCTTTGCCACCGGCTGAATCGACATCTTTAGCCATTATCGCAGCGATTTGTTTTACAAATTGCCCCATCTGTCAGTAATTAGGAGAGTATCCTGATAATTCCAGCATTGGCATCGACCTCTACCAATTCTCCATCCCGGAGGAGTTGAGTAGCTCGTTTTGTACCTACAATGCATGGTTTCTTTAATTCTCTGGCAACGATGGCAGCGTGGCAGGTAACACCTCCCTCGTCAGTAATAAATGCTGCGGCTTTGCGAAGGGCAGGAATGTAGTCGGGTGTCGTCATACTCGTTACCAGGATCTCCCCCTCTTTGACCTTATCCAATTCACTGTTGTTGTGAACCACCGATACAGCTCCCTGAACGCATCCCCGGCATACCACCATTCCCCTGATCTCTGTTGAATTTTCATCTTCATGTTCAGCCAACTCCTCTTCTTTTCTTTTTAACTGATCTCCCGTAAGCAGAAAAAAGTGGTTATCATCAAGCAACAGGGCATTCCCTCGTTTGCGGATTTCGAGTTCATCTGCCGGAACCCTCCCTTCGTGTATAAAAAGCCGGGAAACCTCGTTCAATAAGTAATAAAACAGGTCATGTTCGTCAAGATGATATTCAAGGGAAAGTCTGGTATAGAGGGGCTCAAGAAAAAAAAGCGCTTCGAAGAATTTTTCGGTGCGGTAATTTCGAAACCAGACAAACTCTTTAAACAGATTAATCGTTTTTTCCTCTTCGGAAG
>JAFGNY010000208.1 GCA_016926765.1 Bacteroidales bacterium
ATGAAAATACAGTTTATCGGAAACTTCACGAATTTAGAAGAAACTGAATTTTACCCTCTGTTATCAGATTTTTCGCTGACGAAAGTTGGGAACATTCTGGTCAGTGTCTCCTCCCGACGGGAATTTGAAGGGGAACACACGCTCGTTATCTGGGGCAACTTCATCAACCTTCATGAAACCAGTAGACTCCTGGGAATAAAAACCGGAGCAACCCCACGGCTTCTGGATCTTTTTCTCACTCAATCTGCTGATAAGATTTTTCCTTTGCTTGACGGGAATTTCACGGGAATCCTGATAAAAGGAGATTCAACTCTCATCTTTCGGGATAAAAATGGCGGAGGACCTTCTGTCTACTATTCACCACACCATTTCTCCTCAACAGTGGATGGGTTGATTTTAGCACAAAAGAGCGGATTTAAACCTGACTTAAAATCGATCTCCTTCTTTCTGGAACATGGATATATCCCCTCGCCTCATACGGCATTCAACGGAATCTCAAAAATTCCGCCGGGTCACTCCCTGCTATTCAGAAGAGGGAGCTTCACACTTACCAATCCATTCCCGTTCAGCGACTTCATCGCTGGTTATCCTGACCTGAAAATTTCAGTACAGGAAGCTGCTGAACAGTATTCCGAGTTACACCGAAATGCCATCAAAAAAAGGATATCCGGTAATCATACCGTTGGTATTCTCCTGAGCGGAGGATATGATTCAGGAGGAAATCTGGCAAGGCTCAGGGAGGTATTTACAGGGGAAGTAAAATCCTTTTCAATCGGATTCAAAGGAAATCCAATGAGCGAACTTCCCTATGCAAGGCAATTTGCTGATCATTATGGAACTCACCATTTTGAATATGAAATGGATGGTCATGAGATTGAATACCTGCCCCAAATTATTAAAGGTTTTAATGATCCTTTCCAGGAAAATGGTTTAATGTTGAATATCAGTGCCATGAAACTTCTTCAGACACATCCCGATATTTCGACCACGTTGTGCGGGGAAGGGAACGATCAGCTCTTTGGTGTGCAAACCAGAGAATTAGCTATCCACTTTGTAGCGAACAGGACCGGGATTAACCTTTTGCAAAAAGGCATCAAGAGCCTGACAAGAAACAAGCCTTTCTTAGCTGATAATCAATTTTATAGAATTCAGTTTAATAATAACAGGATCCTGAATATCCTTCACTCTGACACCTTCGGTTTTAACAGAGCGGAACAAACCGCTCTATTCCGGGATCCACCTGATATTCCTCCTGACCCTTCGATGTATGATTCCCTGTTTCAATACCGGAATTTCACTGAACTCTACCTTGGAAAAACATATTTCATTGATATTCAGCAAACAATTAATGAAATCATTGCCTATAAAGCAGCCCGGGCAGCCGAGGTGTTTGGGAACACTCTGGCTTTCCCCTTGCTGGATAGGGAGATCTATCAATTCGTCAAGAAACTTCCGGTATCCTACCGTTTTTATGGTTCCCTCAGTGAAATTCTTCGCGGGAAAGGGATCAGTAAATATCTTTTCAAAACCAGCCTCAAAGGAAAACTTCCCGAGAAAGCAGTTAGCCGCAAAAAACAGGGGGGATTTGCCCCTATGGTCATTTTCTTCCAGGACGAGGAACGGCTTCAGGGAATCAATAATTATATCCTCCATTCCGATATGGCCCACCAGCTTCTTGACTCAGCTGCCTTAAAAGAATATTTTGCCAAGTTTTCCCGTGAAATCAATCAAAGCAAATCCTGGTTCTGGTACGATCAATTCCAATGCTTCCAGCTTTTTTCTCTCCTGATTCTGACTCTCTGGTGGGATCAGTTTATAAATAACAGGGTGTTTCCTAAACTTTCTGATTATACCGGCGTATCAGTAAAGAAATAATTACCTGATCTAACCCTCCTGAAATGAGTTTCATTGAAAAAATAAAAGAGAATCCCCGGTTAAAAGCACTGCTTCTGTACCTGCTGATTCCAAAGAATCAGGCAAGGCCACGACGCTGGGTGAAGTGGTTTATCAATCCATTCATCCATCACAAAGGAAAACGGACAATTATTCGCAGGCGAACCCGGATGGATATCTTACCATTTAATAAATTCCACATTGGTAACGATTCCACTGTCGAAGATTTTTCCACGATAAATAATGGCGTAGGAGATGTATACATTGGCGACCGCACACGGATCGGGTTGGGATGTACCCTGATCGGGCCGGTAAAGATAGGGAATGATGTCAGGCTTGCACAAAATGTTGTCCTCTCAGGGTTAAACCATCAATACGACGACGTTTCCCTGCCAATCTCTGAGCAGGGTGTTACCACCAATCAAATTGTGGTAGAAGATGAAGTATGGATTGGAGCCAATTGTGTTTTACTCCCGGGGGTAACGGTTAAAAAGCATGCAGTTGTTGCCGCCGGGAGTATTGTCAGGCGAAATGTTCCGGCTTATTCAGTGGTCGCTGGAAATCCCTCTAAAGTGATGAAACTCTATAACCGGGAAACGAATATGTGGGAATGGAAGATTTAATTACAAATCACCTATCATGCTAACATTAAAGATCTTGTTCTGGACTTTTCTCTTCATCATTTTTTATTCCTATCTGGGTTATGGAATCCTCCTGTTTTTCCTGATACGGATGAAACGATTGATTCGGAAAAAACCGCTGCCGGGTTCAGAAGAGAAGTATGAACCGGAGGTTACCCTGTTTGTTGCAGCTTACAATGAGAAAGATTTTCTGGAAAAAAAAATAGAAAATTCACGATCACTTGACTACCCGCAGGAAAAGGTTCACCAGATCTGGGTAACAGATGGATCCGATGACGGTACACCCGACAGATTAAGAGAATACGAAGGCATCGAAGTCTACCACAAGCCTGAACGTGCCGGAAAAATTGCCGCAATGAACCGTGGGATGGAGTTTGTGAAAACACCTATTGTCATCTTCTCTGATGGTAATACCATGTTGGGAAAAGAATCCATCCGACGGATCGTCGATCTGTTCAAAGATCCAAAGGTTGGTTGTGTCTCCGGCGAAAAGCGGGTAGCTATCACTGGCTCAACTGCTGCAACAGAAGGCATTTACTGGAAATACGAAAGTACACTGAAACGTTGGGATGCTGAACTGAATACCGTGGTTGGCGCAGCCGGAGAACTTTTTGCTGTGCGCACCGAACTTCACAAAGCCGTGGAGCCGGATACCCTGCTGGATGATTTTATTATCTCGTTGAGAATCGCTGAACAAGGGTATACAATCCAGTATGATCCCGAAGCATATGCCCTTGAGAATCCTTCAGCCAATGTCAGAGAAGAACTAAAACGCAAGATCCGGATCTCTGCCGGTGGGATTCAGTCGATTGTCAGGCTCAAAGAACTGCTTAACCCATTCCGGTACGGGCTCCTCTCCTTCCAGTACATCTCCCACCGGGTTCTTCGGTGGACATTGGCCCCACTGGGACTCCTGATCATCCTGGTTTGTAATTTTTTTCTGGCGATGCACACCGGATTCTTTCATTTCTCAAGTATCTACCCTTGGTTTTTCTGGGGACAACTCCTGTTTTACGTTACTGCCCTTACCGGTTGGTTACTTGAAGACAGAAATATTAAAATAAAATTACTCTACATCCCTTTTTATTTTTTCATGATGAACCTGGCAGTTTACCTCGGATTATTCCGGTATTTAAAACGTCAACAATCCGTGAACTGGGAAAGAGCAAAACGGGGATAACCGAAAACCAAATGACTATGAGAAACAAATTCAGTCTGGTCTTCTTTCTTTTCTTTCTGGCGGGATCCTCTTTTTTCTCTTTTCATTCTGCAACCGGGCAAACGCAAAACTGCAAATTGGTGATTCCTTCCTCGGAGGGCACAATTGACGGCCATTCAAATGCATCGGAAATTCAGCCTGGAGATACAATCTGCCTGATGCCTGGGCAAAAACCTTACCTTCGGATTCTATACATTCATGGCAGTCCTGAAAAACCAGTGGTGATCATCAACACCATCGGAATTGTGGATATTTCAGGATTCTACTATGGGATAAAAATCGACTCTTGTTCTTATGTCAAACTTTCCGGAAAAGGAGTCAGCATCTCCCCTTATGGCATCAATGTAAACAATGTGGAAGGTGCCGGGATGAGTATTGAGGGGTTAAGTACTGATATTGAAGTGGAAGGAATCGAGATCTTCAACACCCTCCTGGTAGGTATTTTCTGCAAAAGCGATCCTGACTGCTCATTCACATCAACAAGAGATCACTATGTCATGCGGAACGTCTCCATCCACGATAACTATATCCATGATACGGGAATGGAGGGTTTCTATATCGGCAACTCATATTATACAGGATTTCCAATCCAATGCAACGGCCTGGATACCATCCTACTACCTCACCTGATTCGTGGACTCTCTGTGTACAATAACAGATTAACGAGAACCGATTGGGATGGACTGCAGGTTTCTTCTGCAGATTCCGGATGCGCAATTTTTAATAACGAGATCGCTTACGACAGCCAGTCAGCTGAATTAAATCAGATGAGCGGTATCATTATGGGCGAAGGAAGTGTTTGCGACTGCTATAACAACAAAATCCTCGAGGGGAAAGGGAATGGCATCCAGGTGCTGGGCCTCGGTGGAAATAAAGTATTCAATAACCTGATCCTCAATGCCGGCAGAACTTTCTTCCAGGAGTATCCCTATATGAACGGAATTTATGTAGGGTACCAGTCCACAACCCCTGGCAGCAACTTTCTGATAGCCTACAATACGATCATCTCTCCCAGAGACTATGGAATCGATTTCCGAAGCGAGAGCACAACCGGTAATCAGTTCATTAACAATATTGTGATGAATTATGGGAGGGAATTAATTCTGGGAAACAATATTACTCTCCAGAACAACTTGACATCCCCTGTACTGGATCAAACCCAGTTCGTTGATGCGCCGGCAAATAACTATGATCTCGATCCAGAGTCAACGGCAGTTAATATGGCTGTTCAGGTTCCTCAGATGAACCTGGATTATGATATTTTAAACCGGGGAAGACCTTTTGCCCAGGTGAATGATATCGGTGCGTATGAGTGTCACGACTCCTCCCTGATCGCTATCCCCGATAGGACTCCGGCACTCTCCTTCGGATTCAACATGGAGCCGGATTATCTGAATGACATCCTGATCATCAGATATACGTTATCTTCTCCTGTGACTATTCAAATCGGGTTGTACGAAATAAGTGGAAAAATGATAGAAATGATTGTTGACAAGAGAGTCAGTGAGGGTGATCACGAGCAGCAGATGGATATCACCGATCTGAAAAGCGGGATTTATATAGTCAGGATGTACGCAGGAAACGACTCTCTTTCAAAAAAAATTCAGCTAAACAGATGACAGCATACAAACATATCCTTACCTTTACTTTATCATATAAGTAACACGTATCAATATGAAGATCCCTGGAAAAAGGTTAATTCCTTTCTGGCTTGGTAAAAAGCTTAGAGGTGGATGGCAGAAATATTTATCGTTTAAATACAAGGGATCAGATTATTATTGCCCCTACTGTGGGAATTCCTTTGTAAAATTCCTTCCTGGAGGCATTGACGTTCCTGTGTTGAAAGAAAAAGAGGTGATAGGAGGAGGCTTCCGTGAGAACATGCTTTGTCCCAGATGTTTTTCGGTTGACCGCGACAGGCTGATCTATCTCTTCCTGAAGGAAAAAACGAACCTATTCTCCGCCCCTCTCAAAGTCCTTCATATTGCCCCCGAAGGGTGTATCCGTGCTTTGCTGATGACATTGCCGAATATTGAATACCGTTCTGGCGTCAAATATTATGAAGGATACTACTATGACCGTAATATCAACCTGATGGATGTCACTGCACTCCCTTTCGAATCAGAATCATTTGATGCCGTTATCTGTAACCATGTTCTCGAGCACATTGATGATGACAGGAAAGCAATACATGAGATTTACCGTATCCTTCGACCCGGAGCCTGGGCGATTCTTCAGGTTCCTATCTCCCTTAAACTGGAAGAAACTTTCTATGATCCATCCATAAAGTCACCGGAAGAAAGAGAAAAAGTTTTTGGACAGTTTGACCACGTACGGCTTTACGGGCAAGATTATCCAACCATTCTTGAACGGCAAGGTTTCACTGTCAGAAGATATTCTCCCTTTGATGAACATCATTCTCCTGATGAACTAAAAAAATATGCCCTGAACCAACAAGAATTGCTCTATGTAGCATATAAATAATTCCCATGAGTTCTCTCTTTATGATCATCATGCTTACCCTTATTACCCTTTTAGTGATCGTTTTACTTACGATTCTTTTTCTTCAAAGGAAAAAGTGCCGGCATCTTATCCGGCAACTTGCCGGGAAGGATGCTGAAATCCAACGACTCCAGACAGAAATGGATTTATTTAAAGAGCAGATAATGGAGTTACAAAGAGAAGAAGATCAGGAGGATCAAACGGAACGCCTCAGAACAGGGATTGAATTGACGTTGAAAAAAGCCCTGAAAAGAGCTGAGCAGGAAAACTTTCAGAAAAACACCTTCCTCTCTAACCTGAGTTCAGAGATTCGGACCCCTCTGAACAACATCATTGGGTTTGCCAGTTTGCTTGAGACTGAAACATCCCTCATCGAAAACAAAGAGTTGTTTGAATATGCCCGTGGCATCTCCGAAAGTGGAGACAGGCTGATCAATCTGCTTAATAATATCATCGATATCAGCCGAATTGAATCACATGAGGTAGACATCGTTTTAAAGCCCTGTTCCGTCTCCACGATCCTCTCCAGTGTTGCCCAGTTGTATGTATTTAAAGCCAATGATCAGAAGATAAAATTTAACATCATCAACAAAGACATCCCCGAAGCCCTTGCAGATGATAAGGTGCTCACAAAGGTACTTGGCGGAATTGTTGATAATGCGATTAAATATACAGAAAAAGGATTCGTGAACATCTCTTCCGGGTTTGAACGGAAGACCAATGAAATCAACATTCGGGTAAAAGACTCGGGTTGCGGGATAGACCCCACTTATCTCCGTGAGATTTTCAATGCATTCCGTCGTGAAAGTCCCGGATACAGCACTGAGCTTCAGGGAACACGACTTGGACTGCCCATCGCAAAGAGGCTGGTGGAGATGATGGACGGAAAAATCGGAATTGAATCAAAGAAAGGAGAAGGCACCACGGTGACTATTTCCCTAAAAGCTGCGACAGAAAATCTGGAGCTTCTCGTTGAAGAGGTTGTGGAATCACCTCCTTCAGAGACAGAAGCCCCCCGGAAAACAAAGCTTCTGCAGGATCTCAGGATCTTCATTGTTGAGGATGATATGATGAACTCCATGGTGTTGGTTCAGATGACCAAATCACTTGGAACGGTTACAACGGCTGTAAATGGAGAAGCCACCCTGAAGATTATCGCAGACCAGGAATCCAAAGGTGAACGTTTCGATATCATGCTATTTGATATTAATCTTCCCCCTCCATACGATGGCGTTAAACTGATGCAGGAGATCAGAAAAAGATACCCCGTCTATAACCAGATCCCCTTTATTGCGCAAACTGCTTACGCGATGACCGGTGATCGTGAGAAGCTCCTCGAATCAGGATTTGATGATTACATTGCCAAACCCATCAATAAAAGCGAGCTCTATACCATCATGAAAAATCAGTTGAAGATTCATTGATCATGGAACCGGAGAATATCTATCGGGAAGCAAAATCACGGATAGAATTGCTGGAGAAGAGAATCAGGGAACTTGAGCATGAAGTGATTCTGGCACGGAAGGAATCGAATGATGCCAACCGGAAAAAAACGATGTTTCTGGCCAATATGAGTCATGAGATCCGGACCCCGATGAACAGTATCCTGGGAATTTACGATCTGCTGAAAGAGACTGACTTAACACAGGAACAGCGGGAATATCTGGAGATCATTCATATTGCAAGCCAGAATCTTCTGATCATTATTAACGACATCCTGGATCTTTCAAAAATAGAGGCCGGTGAACTCCATTTGGAAACGAAACCTTTCAACCTGCATGAGGAAATCGGACAGGTGATCAAACTCCTCTCCCTGAAAGCAAAAGGAAAAGGCATTGAACTCAGCTCCAGAATTGATTCAGCTACCCCGGTTTGTGTGATTGGCGATTCGGTCAGACTTAAACAAATTCTGATCAACCTGGCAAATAACGCACTTAAATTCACTAACCAGGGAATGGTTCAAGTCTCTGTGGAACCTCTTGATCCCTCGTCGGACGATTTTGAAGAGAAAAAACTCTTCGTTCCGCAGTGGATTGATCCTGGACAGCTGCTTCCTGACCAGCGGATCCTGAAATTTGACGTAATTGACACCGGAATCGGAATTTCGGAAAGGGATCAGGAGACCCTTTTTACCGAATTTGCGCAGCTTGAGAATCCATTAGTCCGCCGTTTTGAGGGTACCGGCCTGGGACTCTCTATCTCCAACCATCTGACAACCCTTTTAAAAGGAAAAATGGGTGTGATCAGTACGACCGGCAAAGGTTCCGATTTCTGGTTTTCCCTGCTGGTTAAAACGGGAGATGTATTTCTGCTGAACCAGACGGAGACTAAAGCCCTCACAGATGAAAAGAACAGAAGACCTCTTGATGTTCTGCTTGTAGAAGACAACCTGTTAAACCAAAAGTTTGCAATGATTACCTTAAAGCGGGAAGGACACCACGTTGAGGTAGCCGTAAACGGTGAAATAGCCATTGAAAAATTTCAAAAAAAACACTACGACCTTATTCTTATGGATATTGCAATGCCTGTGATGGATGGAATGAAGGCAACCAGGGCAATCCGGGAAATAGAACACGAGAAACGGAAACAGTTGCAAGGTAAAAATCCGGAATCTTTTGTTCCGGTGAAAATTGTTGCCATCACAGCACATATCATGATTGCTGATAAAGAAAAGTGTTTGAATGCCGGGATGAACGGTTTTCTCTCCAAGCCTTACCGTCCGAACGATTTACTGGACATCATCCGGGAGTTAAAGATTACATGATAAAAAAAGACTACTGATGTACCAATCGGTTGTAGAATATACCCGATGCTCCTTCAATCTTAAGAATATAAAGCCCGGGAGGAATGCCGCTTAGTATGAGATTTATTTTCCCTTTCTGACCGGGAGCCCAGAGAAGGGTCTCTCCTCTCAAATCAAGAATTTCGATGGAGAATTCTCTATCAGGATTGGTCAGATTCTCAACCACAACAGAAGCACCAGCAGGATTCGGATAGATGCGATAGTCACCGTTTACTGCTTGTTCATCAAACCCAATATTACATCTGATAAATGTCAGAAAGGCTGTGTCCATATTCACGCAGCCATCTTTTGATACGTAGACCCAAATCATGTAATTCCCCAATCCAATACCGGTTGTATCCACAACAACAGACGAGTCAGCCACCCCATTTGACCACAGGTATGAGGTATTTCCCGGCCCGGCATGAAGGATGATAAAACTGTCGGCACAAATGGTATCTGTGGGTTGTGGCTGTACCTGGGGCCTGGGATAGACATGGACGGTAATTGTATCGGTATTCGTACATCCAATACTATCGCTATACGTGTATGTAATGACATTCGGACCCAGGTTAGCGCTGTCGGGATAGAACACCTCTTCATAGAGGCCGCTCCCGGAGAATATACCCCCTTCGGGCTCCCCAAAAACTGAGGAAGGTGTATCATATATACAGTATGCAGGCCACAATCCAAAGATCCGGACATCAGGTTTGGGGAGGACGAAGACTTCAACAGCGGCTGAATCAAAGCATGCAGTTTCATTGTACACAATCACACTGTATAGCGTAGATATTGGTGGCGCCACACGGATTGAAGCAGTTGTGTCACCGGTATTCCATTCATAGTGAGTCCCTCCTGAAGCGGTCAGGGTAACTGAATCCCCATTGCAAATCGTGGTATCGGGGGGCAAATTGATCTGTGGGACAGGATATCGGATAACTAACAGACTGTCGTAATAGATTGGTCCCTGCGGGTTGATGGCAGTGACTTTATAGAGGGTAGTTATAGATGGGTTGGCTGTAGGATTATAGATGGTGGTATCGGAAAGCGTGGAATCGTAAGGGATCGACGTCCAGTGAATAAAGTCATTTTCCAGCGTATCGAGCAGTGTGATGGTGAGGGGGAGTCCGGGGCAGGCTCCTTGCATCGGAAATGAAGTAAATATCAGCCTACAACTGTCTCTCAGACCATCCGGACTTAAGGCCATCAACCAGGCGGAATCTGAACCTACCCAAAACGAATGGGGTTTTAGCGGCAACATAAACTCGGATGTGAGATCCCGGAAACTCATGGTATCCGCTCCTTTCACCCACCAGGTGATGGTAGTGGGATCATAGAGGGTATCGATGACGAGCTCGTACAGGTTAATCCTATCAAACTGTTCATTCTGAACCACCCGTTGATTGGGATAGGCCGAACGGGTAAGGAATCCGGCCGATCTGAAACCCATTCCGCTGATTTTAAGCGTGTCAGGCATTGTATCTGAACGATTGATCAAGACATTCATGATGGAAGCTGATCCCGGGACTGTCACCATACCGGTTTTTAGCGTCCAGATAGCTGTATCTGCAACAAACTCCAGTTCCTGAACGTTACCGGTCTCAGGAAAAGTAAATGTAGCCCGTAAGGAGGATGAATCAGCTCCTACGTTCTTAGTCCAAATGGTAAAGAAGTTATCTCCCTTTTCGAGTCCGGCAAGATGGGTTATCTGACAAAAGGTGCCTTCGCCGGTCAGGAGAAAGCTTCTCCCTCCGCTTGCCGTGACGCCGTCGGTTGTATCGTACTGGCCTGTAATCCAGCTCTCCTGGTCAAAGCCATCCGGAAAATCATTCCCATCCAGATCGACATCAAGGCAAGGGAAGATATCAATCACCCGGATCGGGATACTATCGTAAAGCCAACGTTTCCATTGCGAATAGGTTCCAACAGGAATATCGTTCTCACTGCACCAGCTCAGCAAGCTGTCAAGACGCAGCAGATAATTATTCCATCCACCCATCGTTCCTTCCAGTGTAGTGACGTCAAGACTCAGGTAATGCTTTGCTACCCTGTCGGCAATCCGTTGCTTGTTCCATTCCAGGGTGTGATTTGAAATGGAAATCAGATCATTTTGCATGCCAAACTGCCTGATTCCATAAGGGTTATATTCGTTATAGCAGAGGTACGATCCGGTAATGTAATTTGAGCCTGCAGTAAAACTAAGTGAGTCTCCCAACATCCCTTTTATCTGGTACCCGTCCAGCATGGGCATCTGACCTGACGGATGGATCCAGCTTGTGGGTCGCGGGATATTGAATTGATCGAACAGGTCCAGTGAACGTTGTCCCAGCAGGCGAATTGCTTCGGGTTCCATGAGGACATTGACCTGAGTAAGTTTGTGATAATGCAGGTTGTTCTTTGTTCCGAAGGATACCGGCTCGTCCCACAGTGACTTGATATAAACTGTATCCGGGTCAGCAGGATTCATCGCAGAGCGATCATACCACAGACAAACCCTGTCAATCGTATTGAGAAAGAGGGCAAAGAAATACGGATTCCCTGTAAGGTCCCCAAATTCACCGGGATTGTGACTGATGACTCTGTTCCCCAGTACATCCACCAATCCCTCATTATGCGACTGGGATGTATCTATTGCACTATAAGCCAAGCAAACCCTGTTTGGAGTGACATGATGAACTCCGGGTTTCCCAATGAACAAAGAGGTATCGGCTTCGTCTAAGAGGTTAAAATACTGTGTTTGATGTGTTGGGGTGTTATCCATCACCTCATAACCCCTGGCGCTGTATGTGATCAGAGTATCCACATAGGCAGGGGCAAGAGGGAAAACCCAGGAGGTCATTGCCATGCTGAATTTCTGGCCATGCAGAGAGAAGAGCGAATCAAGTTGGTGTAGTTTTGATAATACTGGATTGTTCTCCACCCTGAAGGCGATTCCTCCTTGCTTAACAGCGAATGGTTGCGCTGCTGAATTCATTGGAACAGCAAACAGCAGTGTAAACGTGAGGATTGTCAACACGATGAAAGAGAGATGATATGTCGGCAGAAATCGTTTCATTTAATATAATCCTTCATAGAGGGTTTTACGCTTTTTGGAACCATTTTGTAACCCAGTGTGATTTCATGGGTTCCGCTGGATTTCCCCATCATGGCAGAAGGTGAATATTCATAGGTATAGTTGAAATTAAGCCCTTTTGCAATGGATAATCCTCCGGTGATCCCAATGATGTTGTTCTTACGGTAGAGCAAACCGAACCATACCATTTCTTTGTAGATTGCCCTTACGGCAATATCGAACGACCATGGGGTGTATTGTGTTTGTCGGTATAGAAATGAAAAGTGAGCTCCCCAGTCTCCTTTAGGTTGAAGCAAGTATCCCAGATAGACCAGGAAATTCCTGTCAAGAGTAAGGATATGGGAGTACACTTTATCGCTGTTATAAAACGTTTTATTGTTGAAGAGTAACGGGAAAGTAACACAGGCATCCAGCGTTTTCCATGAATAAAGAAGGCCGAACCCAACATTGAAATAGGACTCCGAAATAGTGGCCCTCCCTGCCAGAACAGGATCATTGGGATCAGCGAGAACAGCGTTGCTCAGATCCAGCACGTTTTGGTAGTATGCCCCGTTGATACCGAAACTGAGTTGGTGATTGGTTGCCAGTTTCAGGTGGTATGCATAGTTAAGGTTGATGGTCAGGTTTTCAAGGGGACCTGCAACGTTGTACAGGATATTGCCGCCCAGTCCCATGTTTTTAGGAAGAGCGGCTGATAGGTTCAATGAACCAATGAAAGGATGGTTCACAATGTTGGTCCATTCGATCCGGCTGGTCAGGAAGACCTCCAGAGGTGAATTCTTTCCTGCAAATGCCGGTGAGATACTTGAGGGAGTAACCAGGTATTGATCCATGATAGGAAACTGCTGGGAATGAGTAACTCCCGAGAGGAAAATCAGCAAAATGACTACCGGTATTCCTTTTTTCACTTTCCTGGTTCCGTTAAATTTCACCTCACAATAGATATCGTTCCCGTCTGAAGGTTTCCATCCTTGCAGCGCAGGAAATAGTAATATGTGTCGTTTGAAAGCTGTTTCCCGTTCTCCGTTCCATCCCAGTCATTCGAATACGGGGAGGCAGAAAAAACCTTCTGCCCCCACCGGTTATAAATTTCAACATTACAGGGCTCGATCTCAGGCAGGTTGATGATTTCCCACCTGTCGTTGAATCCATCTTGATTGGGCGTTATCACAGTCATTATTCTAACTATGGTGTCGACTACAGAAGTGACAGAAAAAAATTTCTCCCCATAGCAGCCGTTTAGATATCCCCTGACGAAATAATAGCCGGTCTCATAGATGACAATGGAGTTTGTCTC
The DNA here is from genome assembly GCA_016926765.1 of Bacteroidales bacterium. Lineage (GTDB taxonomy): Bacteria > Bacteroidota > Bacteroidia > Bacteroidales > FEN-979 > QYOJ01. The sequence continues at coordinate 13,408 of JAFGNY010000208.1, forward strand.
TTCTCCGGTATTCCAGAAAACACTATCGTAAACTCCCACAATGGTTGCAATTACACTATCTCCCTCCGGGAATACCGTATCTCCTGAGAAGGATATATCCACAACGGGGGGATTTAAAATCGTGATCGAGTTTTCAGCAGAATCGATGCATCCGGCGGTTGTACTCACAACCAGCCGAACCAGGTATTCTCCGGCAAGAGTGTAGTTGTGAGTAGGATTAGATTGGTAACTCCCCGGCGATCCATCCCCAAAGTCCCAGATATACTGGGAGGCCGTATCCTCAAGGATGATGGTTTCGTCATAAAAGTGAACCGGCAAATTGAGACAGGAATAATCCTGTAAAAATGCCACCTGGAGGGAAGCGACCGGGACCGATTTGTAAATCGCATCCTGGTCCCCGTTTATCGCTATTGCTTTCAACCCAATGTTGTAGGCTCCGGCATAAGAGAAAAGAATCTTCACCGTTTCTCCAATGGCATCGTCAAAGATCCCATCTCCATCCAGATCCCACATTAAGCGATAGATACTGCTGTCAGGTGTGGTTGTACTAACCAACTCTGTCTCTGTTCCCACACAAACCCTGGTGAACTGGAAGTCTGCCCGGATAGCTAACAGAGATAATGGCAGTAAATTCAGTGAAAGGAGTATGACAACCGCGGTTTTCTTCACTGACAACCTAATTTCTATTCAACATCGATTAATTCTACATCAAAAACGAGCGTATTGTATGGTTTGATTGTCCCCATCTCACGGTCGCCATAAGCAATTGACGAAGGGATGATCAGCTTCGCTTTACCGCCAACATTCATCATTCCAATTCCCTCATCCCAGCCCTGGATCACCTGTCCCTGACCCAATGTAAAGGAGAAAGGTTCCCCCCGGTCAAGAGAAGAGTCGAATTTCGTTCCATCAAGCAGTTTCCCAGTATAGTGCACCTTCACTTTTTTCCCTGGTTCAGCTTTTACACCAGTTCCTTTTTCTACTTCGATATAATAGAGCCCGCTTGCCGTAGGTTTGACAGTGATATTATTTTCCTTAATGTAAGCATTCAGTTTCGCTGCTTCCTGATTCTTATTCTCCAGTTTTTCCATCTCTTTTTCCTTTTTCTTGACTTCCTGCATCTGTTCAAACTCAGCTTTTGTCATTACATCAATGACATCCACATCATAGATGAGTGTGGAAAAGGGTGGGATGATTGCACCTCTGCCTTGCTGGCCGAAAGCAAGATCACTTGGAACAATCAATTTCGCCTTACCTCCCTTTTTCATCATCGCAATCCCCTGGTCAAAGCCCTTTGTATCAAATGGCTTACCAAAGTTCATCTGCATGGGTTCACCCCTGTCGCGGGACGAAAACACCTGTGTTCCATCAGCGAGCTGAATGTTGAAGTGAAATGTGACCGTATAGCCAGTATCCATTGCCTTGCCCATACCAGGCTCTATATCTACGAAATACAATCCCGATTCAAGCGGTTCAACCGTAAT
>JAFGNY010000209.1 GCA_016926765.1 Bacteroidales bacterium
GCAGAACTGGAATTCTGGGAAACCTACCAGTTTCCCGAATTGTATCCCTATTTTGCTGAAGCCAATACCCGGCTGGCGGCAATAAACAAGGGAAATCAACCAGCCGATTCAACCGAAACCACCGCAAAATCTCCTGCAACAGAGATCGAAATCACCGCTGCCGGCACTCTCACCGCTGAAGCAAGCGGCGAAGAGATCCTTGTTGAAGGGGAGATCAGCGACACCGGCGCTTCACAGGAGAACATTCTTCTGCAGCAACTTGAGCAGGACACCAGTGCTGCAGGTCAGGCCCTGAAGGAAGAACAGTCGTTTGCCGATTATGCCGCATCCAACCCCCTTTTCGCCTACCTGAATCCTGCCATCTACCAGAATGAAGAGGGACAATATGTTCCGGGGCAGACTGCCATGGTGGGAAGAGCCTTCATCAAAGATACAGCCCGTATCAACGCTATGATCCGGCAGGTTTATGCCATGAATATCTTTCCGAGAGACCTCAAGCTGGCATGGACGGTCAAACCCAGAAGCGATACTCCCGACATCCTTGAACTCGTAGCGCTGAAAGTAACCTCACGAGACGGTTCGCCGGCGTTGGGAGGAGAGGTCATTACCGATGCCCGGCAGGATTACGATCAGAACGGGCGGGTAGAGGTGACCATGAACATGAATGCCGAAGGAGCACGCATCTGGAAACGACTCACCGGCGATAACATCGGCAAACAGATTGCCATCGCCCTGGATGGATATATCCGCTCCTATCCCAATGTGAACAGCGAGATTCCCAATGGAATGTCCTCGATCACAGGCGGTGATATGACCGTTGAAGAGGCGCTTGACCTCTCCAATATCCTGAAAGCAGGTAAACTTCCGGCCCCTGCACGGATCGTTCAGGAAGAGGTCGTTGGCCCCTCGCTCGGAAGGGAGTCGATCCGCTCAGGGTTGCTCTCTTTTATCATTGCCTTTATTGTCGTACTGATTTATATGTCGATCTATTATGGCCGTGCCGGTAATGTAGCCGATATAGCCCTGTTTGCCAACGTATTCTTCCTCTTCGGCGTCATGGCCTCTATCGGCGCTGTTCTAACCCTGCCCGGTATAGCCGGTATCGTACTCACCCTGGCCATGGCGGTCGACTCCAACGTGATCATCTATGAACGGATGCGGGAGGAGATCAGGGCCGGGAAAGGGATGCGCCTGGTGGTCAAGGACGGCTTCCGGAACGCCTATTCCGCTATTATCGACAGCCACGTCACCACCATCCTTACCGGTATTGTACTTTACGTTTTTGGTTCGGGGCCCGTTCAGGGATTTGCCACTACCCTCGTTATCGGTCTTCTCATCTCTCTCTTTACTGCCGTGTTCCTGGCCCGGTTACTGTTCGAAAGTATGCTGGATCACAACATGACGATTACCGTTGGAAACAAATACACACTCAATGCCTTCTCCAATCTGAACTTTGATTTCGTTAAACCACGGAAAAAGCTGTATGTAGCTTCGATCATTGTCATTGTCATCGGATTGGCATTCGTTGGGTTCCGCGGACTTGCTCCGGGACTGGACTTTACGGGTGGACGCAGTTATGTGGTGCGGTTTGATCAGAATGTCTCCACCAACGATCTCAGGGAATCCCTGCGGCAAAAATTTGGTGAATCGCCCGAAGTCAAGACATTTGGTCCGATGAATCAGGTCAAGATCACCACCAAATTTTTGATCGACGAACGCTCCCTGTCGGCCGACTCCATCGTAAGGGTTAGCGTATTTGATGGAGTGAAGGCGTTCTATGCCAACCCTATTACACTGGACGAATACTTATCGAACGATCCCGACAAACTGATCGGTGAACTGAGTTCCCAGCGGATCGACCCCGCCATCTCCTATGCTCTTATATGGCAAGCTGTATTTGCAGTAGTCTTCTCCCTGGTCATCATCTTTATTTATATTGCCATCCGGTTCAAAAACTGGCAGTATGGTCTGGGGGGGGTTGCTGCCCTGTTTCATGACACCCTCATCATCCTGGGGATGTTCGCTCTCTTCCATGGGATCCTCCCCTTCAGCATGGAGGTTGATCAGTCCTTTATCGCAGCCCTGCTCACCGTTATCGGATACTCCATCATGGATACGGTCATTATCTTCGACCGGATCCGTGAATATACCCATCTGTATCCCAAACGCGATCTGGCCATCAACATCAACGGTGCCATCAACAGTACCCTCGGCCGTACAGTCAATACATCTGGAACCACGATCCTTACCCTTGTGGTCATCTTTATTTTCGGCGGAGAGGTCCTGCGCGGCTTTACCTTTGCCATGCTGATCGGTGTATTGGTGGGGACCTATTCGTCCATCTATGTCGCTACACCCATTGCCTACGATGTGATCTCCTGGAGAAAACGCATCAGAGAGAAAAAATCACTGATCAAAACGAAACGGGCAAAATAAGGGACTCGTTGCGCAGCCAATGGGAGGCTGCACGTTTCTTGTGTACTTTTTTCTATCTTTGTACGTTCATCAACGTGTAGATTTCCTATGGCCATGAGATACCTTTCACTATTCCTGTTTCTTGCTTGCATCAGTGCTTCTTCACTGCCACTTCTTGCCCAGAACAAGCATTCCCGTGCTGCCGATCAGGCCTTTACCGACCAGCAGTATGCCCTGGCTGCAGAACGGTACAAAAAAGCCTACACCAAGGTCAAAAAGGACAGGGATGAACGCGACCGTATCTCTTTTCAGATGGCCGAATGCTACCGCCTGATGAATAACACCAAACGTGCGGTGATCTATTACAAGCGGCTGAACAATGACCGGTACATCAAAAAGAACCCGAAGATCATCCTCTACTATGCCGATGCCCTGAAGCGAAACGGAGACTACGAGGAAGCTATTGAACAGTATAAAGCCTACCAGGCCATCGCACCTGACGATACCCTGGCGGTCAAGGGGATCGAAACCTCCATGTTGTCCCTCGAATGGATAGAGAATCCCACCAAATACTCGGTTGAGATAGAAAAAAAGATCTCGTCAAGAGAGGATGACTTTGCTCCGGCCTATGCTGATAAAAACTTCAATTCCATCATCTTTACATCCAACCGGGATGCCGCCACCGGAAAATTCGATGACGAATGGACCGGCATGAAATTTACCGATATCTTTTTCTCCCGGCGTGACCGGAAAGGCGACTGGAACAGTCCGACCCCGATTGACAAAGATGGCGTGATCAACACCGCCGCCAATGAAGGAGCCGGTCAGTTCAACAGCCGGTTTACCAACCTCTATTTCACACGATGCTGGAGCGAAGAGAAGAAAAAAAACGGCTGCACCATATTTAAAACAAACCGGATCGGCACCAGCACCTGGGGGGATCCCATCATGATGGATCTCTCCAAAGACAGCTCCATGGTGTTCGGTCATCCCACCCTTTCATCCGACGAATGGGTCATCATCTTCTCCTCCGACCGGCCGGGAGGGATGGGCGGCAAAGATCTGTGGAAAATAGAGAAGAAAGCCAAAGGAGGCGGATACACCCGGCCTGTCAACCTTGGCCCTGATATCAATTCGCCGGGCGACGAGCTCTTCCCTTTCCTGCGAAACGACACCCTGCTCTATTTTGCCTCCGACGGGCATCCGGGAATGGGAGGACTGGACATCTTCTTTAGCGCTGGCGATGGGAAAAACTGGACCACTCCCGAAAACATGCGGTACCCGGTCAACTCTTTTGCCGACGATTTCGGGATCGTATTCAACCTGAATGAACCCGATGAGGGATTTTTCTCCTCCAACCGCCCGGGAGGCAAAGGCAAAGATGACCTCTATTTCTTCATTATTCCTCCGGTGTACTTCACCCTCGAAGGGGTAGTAACCGACGACCTGACGCTTCAACCCATTCCCGGAGCCAACATCAGCATTGTTGGAACAAACGGAAAAACAGCTACTTACAATACTGATCTCCGCGGAATCTATCAGTTCAATAAAAACCAGATCCTTCCCCATACCACCTACGACATCACCATCCTGAAAGAGGGATACTTTAATGAAAAAGCGACCGAAACGACGGTCGGACTGGAAGC
>JAFGNY010000210.1 GCA_016926765.1 Bacteroidales bacterium
CTGAATCACAACCTGCGGGGGGCCCAGTTTGCCGGCCTCGGACATGTAGTCGGCGGGGAAACCCGGGGAGCCCAGTTTGCCGGATTGTTCAATATCGGGATCAAGCCGGTTCACGCCTGGCAGTTCGCGGGTTTTCTCAACGTATCGGCTTCAAACTCCAAAGGGTTGCAATGTGCAGGATTTTCAAATATTATCGCCGATTCCCTTTCCGGGATCCAGATCTCCGGCTTTGGAAATATCGCTGCCAGAGCAACCAAAGGTCTGCAGGCTTCCGGTTTCGGGAATATCTCTGTGCGGAATATGAAAGGAGTCCAGATTGCCGGTGTTGCGAATATCAACGTCTTTCATCTGAAAGGGGTCCAGATTGCCGGGCTGTTCAACTACGCCAGGAGGCTTCACGGCGTGCAAATTGCTCCCTTCAACTATGTCGACTCTCTGGAAAAAGGTGTTCCCATAGGGGTGCTGAGTTTTGTCCGCAACGGGTATCTCAGGGTTGAATTCACAGCCACCGAGAGCATGTATGGGGTGTTCAGTTTCAAGACCGGTGTCAGAAAATTCTACAACATCCTATCTGTTGGAGCTGCTTACCGGAGCAACATGGTGATCTGGGGCTGGGGCTACGGCTTTGGAGGGATAATTCCTCTCACCCCTAAGTGGGATCTCTCCATTGAAGGGTTGTGCTACCAGATGAACGAAGGGGAGTGGTTCACCAACCGGCTGAATCAGCTCAACAAGTTACAAGTAGCTGCTTCATGGAAACTTTCCCGCACGGTGTCCCTTATTGCAGGCCTCTCGTGGAACGTAACGGTTTCTGATATCACCGATGAATACGGAGATCCTGTCACTCCCCACATTGCCCCGTGGAGTGTGTTCGATGAAACATACGACAACATCAATATCAGGATGTATCCCGGGATCACCGCGGGAATCAGATTGTAATTATAAGGTATCATAGGAACTTCCTGCCAAAAACTTCTTTTTAAATAGGGGTACTCAATTTCTGAATTGTCTTTAGATAAATAAACCTCTTTAAACAATAACACGCGAATGCAATGAAAACAAAAACAATGATGATGGCCTTTTTGGCTTTTTTGATCGGGATCGGCTTCTCTTCCTGTGAAAAGATCAAAGGGAAGGGCGACACTGTAACGGAAATACGTGAGGTATCCGGATATTCCGGGATCAGCCTGTCGATGTCGGCAAATGTCTATTTCACCAGCGGGAATGCATATTCGCTGGAACTCCAGGGACAACAAAATGTACTTGACCGGATGATTACACAGGTTGAAGGAAACAGCCTGGTGATCAAATTGAAACCCGGCGTTCATCTTGGGACCCATGATCCCATCAGGGTCTACGTAACGGCACCCGGAGTAAACACCCTGGAAATCAGTGGGTCGGGCGATATCTATGTGGATTCGCCATGGATTGGAAGCGACCTTTCAACCAACATCAGTGGTAGCGGAAACATCACCGTTTCCATTAGTGAAGCTGACCGGTTTAACGCCAATATCAGTGGTTCGGGAAACATCAAGGTAATGGCCGGAACCTGCAACCGGGAAGATTTGAAGATTAGCGGCAGCGGAAACATCGAGATGCAGTACGTGGAAGCTGGTGATGTCTATACCACGACCAGCGGATCGGGGGATATATACGTCCAGGCGCTGAACCTCCTCGACGTGACCATTTCGGGCAGCGGTGACATCTATTACCTCGGAACCCCGATCATCAACACCCACATCTCCGGCAGCGGAAATATCCGGAGATTATAAAGCTGGCAAAAACTGCCAATACGAATCAAAAACTTCCGCTCCTGCATCCGGGGAGCATAAGGAAAAAATGAAAATCAACAAATCGATTCCTGTATAAATGGTATTTCATGACAAAAGAGAAAGGAACCTCTTAGGAAACAATTTTACTCTGAATTTCGCTCCGGTTACTTTTCGATTGAATGAAATTGAAAGTCAGGCTAATAACCAAATCAAACGTCATGAAAACAATCATCAGCATCATGTTGTTCTGGGCAGTCGCCTCCTCACATGCCTCAGGACCTGAAGGAAAAAGTCCTGCAGCTAATGCTTCCGGGACATCCGGCACATTCGAACTGGTCAAACAGGAGAATGACATCACTATCTATACACGATGGATTCCGGTCGACGGAAACCGTTCCGCCCGCCAGGTGAAGGTCACCTTTGCAGTAGACGCCCCTGCTGATAAAACGCTTTCCATGCTCCTCAATGACGGCTCCTTTACTTCCTGGATGAAAGGGACAAAGGATTATCACCGGGTTCATACCATTGATTCGGGAAACTGGTATTCCTATGTTCAGTTTGCGATCCCATGGCCGCTGAACAACCAGGATTGCATCATTCACTACCAGATCAGGGAAAATACGAAAACATACAAGGAGATTCTGCTGTACGGAGAGCCGGAATATCTTGCAACAGTGGATGGGGTGACACGGATCTCTCACATGGAAGGATCCTGGAAACTGGTATCTGCAGGACCATCCCGAACCCTGGTGGAATATGTGATCTTTTCGCGACAGCCGTCGTCATTTCCAAAATGGATTACGGATCCCATTATTCAGAACAATATGATTAAGACAATGATGAGTTTTAGGGAACAGGTTGGACGAGCGGACGAGCGGACAAGCGGACCAGCGGACGAGGGGAGTGGGAGCGCATTGACTGAAAGGAGGTTACCATGACCGCCATTTCGTTGACGTCGATCAGAGATCAGTTTCGGATCCGGGAGAGGCTTCTCCGTATCAAGGCGAATCCCAGGCGGGTTTCACTGGGATATGCCCTGGGAGTTTTCCTCGGAACCACGCCATTTATCGGCACCAAAGTATTCATTGCTCTGATCGCCACTTCACTCCTTAAATGGAACCGGACCTCTTCCGTTATTGGCGTCTATCACATCAACCTACTGACGGCGCCATTGTTTTATGGTTTCTCCTTCCTCATTGGCAGATGGGTTCTCGGGACAGAGGTCAATTTTATCTTCCCTGAAGCCATCACCTTTTCCGCATTCTGGGAAGCCTTTACGGGGGACATGATGATCTTTTACTGCCTGCTGATCGGAGGAATCATATTGGGTGTCCCAATGTCGGTTGGAGCCTATTATTTGTCGATGTTCATCCTGAATCAGGGCACACCTAAATCCTCAACTTTACCCCCAAACCC
>JAFGNY010000211.1 GCA_016926765.1 Bacteroidales bacterium
AGGATCAATCCGTTGCAAGGCAATGTTCGTATAATTTGTACGGTACTGTAAATCAAGCAGAAACTCCAGGTTGTATGTTGGCATATTTCGTTTGATCCCAAACCGGAAAGCAATTCGTTTATAATCCGGAAATCTGGTTTCATACGAACGGCTCCAGTCCGGTATTGGCTCCCCGGATGCCACTGTGGCGCTGACATCATACGGAATGTAAGGACTTCCGCCGGCCCATGTGGCACGAAGACCGAAGGACAGCACGCCCCATTTGCGTTTTCCGACCACAAACTCATATCCACCGACTGCATTCAGCACGTAGTTGACATTGAAAGCTGTATTTCGTGTCATCTGATCATATCCCTGGTAGGTTGAGTTGAACAGAGAAGCGGTCAGGAGGTAGTAATAGTTCTTTTTATAAAAGCGTTCAAAGGTAAATTCCACACCATAATTCTCTCCGCTTCCCAGGTTGATCAGGCTGTCAGCATATTGGCGATTGATAAAAAACTCATGTCCCTGGTTCAGTAAAGCATACTCCGGGATTGAACGCTTCACCGGAATATCGTAGAGATATTGGTAGTAGGTCTCCACCTTGAACCGGAGGTTTTCAGTGAGCAGGTAGTTATAGCCAACTGCCAGCTGCCAGCTGCGGGTGAAATCCATCCTGAGGTTCGGTTGAGTAATTGCTCCATCCGGCTGATGGGCCAGAACAAAATAGATCACCCGTGGCTGCATCTGGCTGTAAAGACCCGTTCCGAAATTCAGGCTGTGACGGGGACTGATGATCCAGTCAAATCCGATGCGTGGTTCCAATGCCCAACTGTCATTGAGCGTAAGGAAGGAACCAAAAAGACCTGAGGTCATTGTAACCCGCTCTGAGAAATTGTGTTTCCACTGGGAAAAGGCTCTGAGGAATCCCATTTGCTCTCTGGAATTGGTGTTCACCAGAAAAGAGCCTTTCCACATCATACTATCGGCATAGGACATCCAAAAGTAATCGAGAAAGAGCCCGGCATCCAGGCTGTTACTGGCTGAGAATTTGTGGAATAGCTGGGTAGACCAGGAGGCTTTAACCTCCTGAGACCGTTCTGCTGCCCAGGGTGCCGGAGCTGTGACGGTATTGGAAAAGGTGTCAACCTGGGTATGGACGAGTGATCCTACCAGATAGATTATATTTTTCAGGCGGGTTTTTGGCGACAAGAGGATCTGGTGAGTCAGACCCAACACACCAAGGTCTGATCCGTTTGCAAGGTCCTCCCCGTAATCGGGGAACATCCATTTATCCTGAGGGTTTTCACTGTCGAAAATGTCAATGTTACTGATCCCTCCCATACCGGTGATTGTGAACGTGCCTGCCTTTTTTGTCGGAAAGGTCACCTTGAGGTTCAGGTCCTGATAACGTGGAACAAGGTTCAGATGAATACCCATATAGCTGATCAGTTCAAGCATGGAATAGCGGTAAGCCACAAGATAAGAAGCGGAAGATTTTTTCGAAAAGGGACCTTCTGTCCCAAACTCAATGCCATTCCATCCAATCTCAAACCAGTATTCTCTCCGGTCGCTGTTGCCGTTTCGCATACGCAGGTCAAAAACCCCGGCGAGGGTATTCCCATACTGTGCAGGAAAAGCTCCTGTGAAAAAGTCGGAATTTGTCAGTAAATTGTTATTCAATACAGTGACGGGACCTCCGGTAGTCCCGACAGCGGCAAAATGGTTGGGGTTCGGAATTTCCATATCGTCAAGGCGCCATTGAAGTCCCATGGGGCTGTTCCCACGAACGATAATATCGTTCCGGTTATCCATGCCGGATGTAACGCCTGCAAAATTCTGTGCCATCCGGGCAGGATCGTTATAGCTGCCTGCAAAACGAAACGTCTCGTCCACGCTGAAACTCCGTACGCTTACAGTGGCCATCCGGTTGATCGGTTCGTATTTTTTGTAATTTCCTTTGATCTCTACCTCTTTGGCAGTGAGCACCCTCTCGTGTAAATAAACTGTGATAGTGCTCTCTTTCCCCGAATTGACAATGATCTCCGGAGATTCATAAGGAGCGTAACCCACGTAGGTTACGATGATCTCATGAGGCCCTATGGGAATATTGTTCAGCCTGAAATGGCCTTCATCATCGGTGATGGCCCCGATGAGGGGGTCACTTTCTTTCAATACGACCGTAGCCCCGGGAAGAGGGGAGAGGGTCTGACGATCCAGAACAACGCCCTTGATAGATTGCCGTAAAACCGGTTGAGAAAAAGAGGAGGTAGCGAGAAACGAAAGGTGAAAAGCGAAAATCAGAAATATGCAGAGAAAAAGTGGATGGGATTTTCTGTTGCGATTGATATGTTCTGCGTTCAGTTTAGTCACATTATGTATCCCTTAAACCCCAAATTTTTAATCCTCTTCCCTGAACATCTATTCCACCATCATCCTGTCAACATCATCTTTTGAAAGCCTGGTCCATCTGGGATTGATGAACTTTCCGCCGTCCCAGTTGAAATCCACGAGATCAAATGTCTCTTCATAAAAGGTCAGTTTACTTCGCAGATCCGGTGTATGTTCAATGAAGAGAAAATTTCCGGGGTGTTCCACACAATGTTGCATGATCCGGGTTGCCAGGGGCGCAACCCATTCAGTCACCGGTGTTCCCGGATTTTGTCTGTAAAGCTCCGTTGCAATCACCAGGGTTTTTCCATCTTTCCGCCGTATGATTTTCAGGCCGCACCGGGAAGGTGTCTCCCATTGCCCGGGAAAATCAAAGTAGTGATCCATGTAGTCGTCGAATGCAATATTGGTCTCCATAGTTAATTTCAGTGGGTAATCAGGTCATTCAGTCATTGGTCATTGGTCATTGGGTTGCCGGAATCAGTCGATTTTACTGACCTCTCGTCCGAAACTTATATCCAACAGGTCCCTTCTTCTGGGAGAATAGGTACCATCTTCCAGCTCCCGGTTTATAACCCGCGTGATCAGGTTGAACATTTTCATCGTTTGCGGCTCATCCCTGTAAAAGGTATCCCATGCATAGTAGTAGAGCTCCTGAAGCCGTTCAGCTGTCATATGTTTCGGATGGTAAACCACTTTCCCTGCATTGTAATGATCCCAGTCCAGATCGAAAATCCGGTTTTGCTTCATCAGGTCGGCATACGCCTTGGTATGCGGGAAAGGGGCAAGGACCGTAAATTCTGCCAGGTCCAGATCAATCTCAAGGAGGAAATCGATCAGTCGTTTGATATCATCCTCAGTCTGGTTGTCAAGCCCCAGTAAAATAGTGCCTTCCACTGCGATCCCGTAATCATGGTATTGTTTGATCCGGTTCCGGATATAATCCGACCGGTCGAAGACAGCCTGATACACATACCAGGCTCCGGCCTGAGCTGCGAGATCAAGGACCTCATTCTTATCTTCAATCGTATGGCTGACCCATTTTTTCTTCAGAGGGATCATCGCTTTAAACAGCTCTTTTTCCCATTTTGTATCCAGCGCAAGCGAGTTATCCACAAGAAAGAGGCGGTTGTTGTCCATCTGGGAAAGTTCCTCCACAACGCGGTCGATCGGACGGGGACGGAAACCTCTCCCGCCAAGATACCTTACAGCACAGGGATAACAATCGTAGATACATCCGCGGGAAGCGTGAAACAAGTCGACCATCCGGAAGCCTTTATGGTAATAGTTGTTTTTGTTCAGGATCTCCCTGTTCGCCGGGCCGATCAGGTTCATATCAGGCGGCTTTGCCATGAAGTTGTAGACTTTCTTTAATTCATCCTTCCGGAAGTCTTCAACTACCTGAGCCATTCTTCCTTCAACTTCTCCAAGGAATACTGAATCAGCATGCTCCATCGTTTCTTCGGCATGCAGCATTGTCGATATTCCTCCAAAAATCACTTTTTTCCCGAGTTTCCGGTAATGATCAGCAATGGCCCAGCCCCGCTTAACCTGGGTGGTCAGCATCATGGAGATCCCAACAAAATCAGGCGATTCGTCGATGGTCAGCTCATCGACATTTTCGTCAGTGAAATCAATCTCAACCTCCTCCGGGATATCGGCTGCCATTACAACCGGTCCGTGCGGGGGTAGGTTGAATGTGGTTTGTCCGTCGAGCTTGTCCCACCTGGGATATATCAGTTTAAATTTCATTTGTTTTTAATTTGATTTGAACCAGCGCTGCAGCCAGGTTCTGAATGATCTTTTCCCGTTGGTCTTTTCCCGGGATCTCAAGCGAAAGCGCTTTCTGATAACACTCAACTGCTTTTTCCTGCCGGCCGGCTTGGAGATAGTAATCTCCGGTGAGCGACCAGGTTTCATAAAACCGGGGATTGGCATCGTGAAAGGTATCAAAGAACACCTCTTCAGGCAGAAAACTTGTTTTCCCAGACAGAACGTTCTCCAGCGTATCCCGCATCTCCCTGAAACGGAGAAAATTTCGGTACGCGACTGTGTTGAGTAACGTATCCGCAGGGATCATCAGCTCCTGTTCTGTAAGATCTTTCTGCTGGTGCAGCGTGGCAAAAGTAGGAAAAATTTCATTGAGGTTATAACCTATGTACGCTCCCAATTGCCATGGTGCCGTGGAGACCCAAACCAACCGTTCTTTCGGTTTAAAAATCACCGAATGGTGAGCGATCAGCTGGTTGATGGCTTTTTCGTTTCCCAGGCCGATATCGGTATCATCAAGCCCTTTTGTGTCCCGCAGCAGAAAAGCCGCATCCTTTTCCGACATTGGCTTCCATCGGTTGATCTCCTGTACCACCCGTTGATACCTGTACCCTGATGCGGTTTGCTCTTGGGACTGGATGTTTTTCTGGTCCTGGTTGAAGCGTTCCGACTGGAAATGATTGGCACATACGATAGAATGCTCTGCAGGAATCACTATCGCTATCCCGAAAG
>JAFGNY010000212.1 GCA_016926765.1 Bacteroidales bacterium
CTTTGCACACCGTTTAACCAATAAAAGGAGAAATATGTCTGACATTGCAGCAAAAGTTAAAGCTATCATCGTTGATAAGCTTGGCGTTGACGAGAGTGAAGTAACGCCTGAAGCTAGCTTCACAAATGATTTAGGTGCTGACTCTCTGGATACTGTTGAGCTGATCATGGAGTTCGAGAAGGAATTTGATATTGCCATTCCCGATGATCAGGCTGAAAAGATCAGTACCGTAGGAGAAGCGACTGCATACATCGAGAACAATACCAAATAAGGAATATTTACACGTGGATTTAAGACGGGTTGTTGTAACTGGCCTCGGGGCCATTACTCCTATTGGTAAGAATGTCGGCGATTTCTGGCAAGCTCTTATCAACGGTGTAAGTGGTGCTGCAGACATTGTTAAGTTTGACGCCTCCAAATTCAAAACCAGATTTGCCTGTGAAGTAAAAGATTTCAATGCGGAAGACTATTTCGACCGGAAAGAAGCCCGCAAGTATGATCTTTACACCCATTACGGAATCGTTTCCAGTGATGAAGCGATCAAGGATTCTGGTTTGGACAAGGAAGGAACGATCGATAAAACCCGTGTTGGTGTCATCTGGGCCTCAGGAATTGGCGGTCTGGATACCCTGATCTACGAAGTCTCCGGCTTCCTGAAAGGAGATGGAGTTCCCCGTTACAACCCCTTCTTTATACCGAAAATGATTGCCGACATCACGGCCGGTCATATCTCTATCCGGTATGGCTTTATGGGGCCCAATTTTGCCACCGTATCTGCCTGTGCTTCCTCGGCAAATGCCCTGGCAGATGCCTTTATGTATATCCGGATGGGGAAAGCCGACGCCTTTGTTACCGGTGGCTCGGAAGCGGCGATTAATCCTGCAGGCGTCGGAGGGTTTAATGCCATGCATGCCATCTCAACACGCAATGATGACCCGAAAACCGCTTCCCGTCCCTTTGATAAGGACCGTGATGGCTTTGTAATCGGTGAAGGCGGTGGCGCCCTGGTGTTCGAAGAGTATGAACATGCCAGAAAAAGAGGAGCTAAAATCTATGCCGAAGTAGTTGGCGCAGGCCTTTCCGGAGACGCTTACCATATGACTGCACCGCATCCCGATGGACTGGGGGCTATTCTGGCTATGAAAGCAGCAGTGGAAGACTCAGGGTTGAAAAAAGAGGACATTGACCATATCAACACGCATGGAACTGCTACACCTGCCGGAGATATTTCGGAGCCGAAGGCCATTATCTCCTATTTTGGCGACCATGCCTATGAAATCAACATCAACTCCACCAAATCAATGACCGGCCACCTGTTAGGCGCTGCCGGAGCCGTTGAAGCGATAGCCAGTATATTGGCGGTGAGAAACAATATCGTTCCCCCCACGATCAACCATTTCACCGACGACCCTGAAATAGACAACAGACTGAACTTTACTTTCAATCAGGCCTATGAACGACCTGTTCATGTCGCACTCTCAAACACCTTTGGGTTTGGAGGCCATAATGCCAGCCTGATCTTTAAAAAATATCAACCCTAATAAGTCTCAGGCCAGGATTGTCCAGATTTTTCAAACCTTCTTCTGATAAAAAATTATCCGCTTCAATAAAAAATATTCTCGGATTCAAACCGGGTAATATTGCTTTATATAAGCTGGCATTCCTTCATCGGTCGGTTGGTGTGGAAATCATCAGAGGACTAAAGGTCAACAACGAACGGCTTGAATTCCTTGGCGATGCCATCCTGGATGCCATCGTTGCCGACTACCTTTTCAAAACATTTCCTACTCAGGATGAGGGATTTCTTACTGAGATGAGATCCAAAATCGTGAGCCGGACGCAATTAAACAAGCTGGCTCAAAAACTGGGGCTTGACCATCTCATCCAGCTTGACGGAACCAACGGCCTTTACCGCTCCTATAAGGGAGATGCATTCGAAGCGCTCATCGGTGCGATTTATGTGGATAAAGGATACACTTTTACCCGGAAAATACTCCTTGACCGGATCATCAAACACTATTTCGACCTCGACGAACTGGTAAACCAGGAACTCAACTTTAAGAGCAGGGTCATTGAATGGGCGCAGAAAGAGAGAAAACAGCTCCAGTTCAATGTCGTCAATGAAGTTGGAACGGGATATAAAAAACAGTACGTGGTGGAAGTCGTGGTGGATGATATTCCCCTCGCTAAAAGCCAGCACTATTCCATCAAGGGGGCTGAACAGCTGGCATCTGAAAAAGCCTGGGCCCATATCTCTTCCACACACATTGACTAAGCCACCTTTTTTTCGTATCTTTGTGAAAGTGAAAAACAAGAAGCGATGGCTAAACGGGTATTTCTGGAGGTACGATCAGGATCTGCGTACTACACACTCGTGGGTCTCTCTACCCAGCTAAGAGACTATCGCCTCTCCTTCCTGCTGAATAAACTCCCCGGATTCCGCTTCTCCCGGTATGAAGACCTGATGATTCCCCTTGCCGATACCGGAGAACAGATCCCATTCTCTGTCTACATCAGTAGTGATGAGGAAAACTTCAATCAGTTTACCTTGTTGTCGAACAGAAGTAACGACCATATTCTGTTATCCTCTCTCCGGCAAACCGATTATCTTCTGATCATTGAAGGGCCGTTTAAAAAACAGCAGATGGAGCTCCTGCTGAAGGAGCTGAGAACCATCCCAACGATCCTGCTGGCTGCTGAGATCAATACGACTTCCCTCAAACAGTTTGAACAACTGCTTTCAGATCTCGAATTGCACCGGATAGCGAATACTAAAAGGCAAGAAATAGCATACAACACGTAACTTATATAAAACAGGAGGTAACTATGTTTGAAAATCTGAAAGAGACGCTGGAAAAAGGAATCGATTATGCCTTTATGACCAGCGAAAAGGTTGCTAAAGCAGCCAAAGAGCTTGCCAAAGAAAACAACCTGACAAAAGAGGAAGCGAAAAAGCTTCTTGATTATCTTCAAAAAAAATCAGACGAAACCAGGCAAAACCTGGAAACAACCCTGCAGGATTTTCTGAAGGCCAGCCTGAAAAAGATGGACATTCCTACAAAAGAAGAGATCCGGAAACTTGAGGAGAGAATCAAAAAGCTGGAAGGGAAAAAGAAACCTGCTCTTGCAAGGAAAAAGGTGACTCCAAAGGCAAAAATAACACCAAAAGCCAAAAAGTAGCAGGCGCTAACATTCAGGTATCATGTTGAATTTACTAAGGATAGGCACAGCTGTCAGCGAAATCGGACGGGCACGGGAGATCATTGGGATTGTTGTGAAATATGGTTTCAACGAATGGATCAGCAAGAATGGGTTAGGGAAATATCTGGTTACCCGAAAGAGGCTGACCCGCATTGGTAAATACAACACCTGGGAACGGGTACGGATGGCCCTGGATGAACTGGGCCCTACCTTCATCAAATTTGGTCAGATCCTTGCCGATCGTCCGGATATCATTCCCGAACCACTTCGGATAGAGCTCGCCAAACTCCAGGATGAAGCAGAACCGATGTCGGATGAGATAGCTATCAGGGCGATTGAACAAGAGCTGAATAAGCCTCTGATGCATGTTTTCCGGGATTTTGACTGCATGAAAATTGCCTCAGCCAGCATTGCACAAGTCTATCGGGCTACCTTGCAAAACGGAGAGGAGGTCTGTGTCAAGATCCAGCGCCCCGACATCCGGCACAAGATTGAGCTGGATCTTCACCTGATGGAATATTTCGCCGGAAGGATGCAGCGAAATAACCCCGAAATGGAAGCGATCAGTGTGCTGGGGGTTGTTAAGGAATTTGGAAACACTATCCGGAAAGAGCTGGACTTCAGGCATGAGGCAGCCAATGTGGTGAGGTTCCAGCACAACTTCGAAGGAGATCCGGATGTGTATGTCCCAAAGGTTTACATGGAGTATACCACCGAAAAACTCATCGTGGAAGAGTACATTACCGGAATCAAAATCAATGATATTGATGCATTGATTCAAGCCGGTAACGACCCTGTTCTACTCGCACGGAAGTCTGTCAGGACTATCTTCGACATGATCTTCAACCATGGCTTTTTCCACGCAGATCCTCATCCGGGAAATATCTTCGTTCTGGAAAATAATGTGATCACCTTCGTCGATTTTGGAATGATGGGATCTCTGCGCGAGGAACAACTCTTCTTCCTGGGTAAATATGCGCTGGGGTATATCCAGCGGGACGCACATAATATGACAGAAGCACTTCTGCTGGTATCTGGCAAACGCCATTTCAGCCAGAAACGCGAACTTGAATTCCAGATCGGAGAGATGATGGCTCATTACCGTTACCTTCCTATTGAAGAGATGGATTTCGGAAAGGTTCTCCAGGAATCGATGGACATCATTGTAAAGTTCGGGCTGAAGATTCCTCCCAGTATTTACCTGTTAGTCAAGTGCCTCGCCACTATCGAACGCGTATCGGTGACCCTTTATCCCGGAATTGATTTTGTGGATGAAATGCAGCCTTATGCCCTCGACCTCTTTGCCCGCCAGTTTGATCCAAAAACCATTGCCAGGGAGGTCTTCGACTCATTGAAGGAGTATTACCGTTTGATTATGGACCTTCCTTCCGAACTCAATGAGATCATTTACAAGATCAAAGAAGGGCGGTTCAAAACCCTCATCGAGATCAAAGGATTTGAACCTCTGGTAGAAGAGATCGAACACACCACCAACCGGATCTCAATCGCCATCGTTCTGGCTGCCCTGATTATCGGCGGAAGCATCATCTCTCAATGGGAGGAGATCCGATGGATTGGAACCACCATCTTTGTCCTGGCCGGTGTGGTGGGTTTTTTCCTGCTGTTTAAGCTATTCAGGAGGGGGAAATACTAACATTTGTGATTTGGTTAGGACAGGAAACTTAGATCGCTCCCGTAAACTGCCTGAGAAATCTCACATCGTTCTCAAAGAACAGCC
>JAFGNY010000028.1 GCA_016926765.1 Bacteroidales bacterium
GATGTTCCGGGCAAAGGAGATAACAAGAACCTTTTCAGGCAGAAGTTATAGTGATTCAACGGGTATCAGTTGGTTTTGATTACAGGAGAAGTAGTTTCCGTTTTATTCGTTGTCAGCCTGACAAAATAATTGCCTGACTCTACCAACGATCCATTACTGGTTTCTCCACCCCAGGTAACTTTCCGAATCCCTTTATTCACTATTGTATCGAGCGCCGAGAAGATTATTTTTCCATTGATGTCAATGATGGATAATGTTACATGACATTTAGCAGGGAGGGAAATACAGATGGTGGTTTCGGTATGGAATGGATTAGGATAACATGTAACAGTAACCTTATCCTGATTAGAAGTGGTTGATCCGAGAGATGCGGCGGTGATCAATGAGTTTTCCCACCATCTTAAATCGTTGGTTGAATAATCTGCTCCCAAAATATCCAGATCTCCGTCAGAATCAAGATCGATCGGAAAGATCGTAATCATGTCATAGGCTGTCTCGCAAAAAACAGATTCCGTAAAGTTCTGCTGGCCATCATTCTCAAACACGGCAACAAACCCTCCGATCCATGCAATCGCGAGGATGTCGAGGTCATTGTCCTGGTCAATATCCGCAATTCTCACCGAGATGGCTCCGTTATAATCTGATTGAATGACATGTTTGGTAAACTGATTATCGCCGTCATTTTCAAACCAAACAACCTGATTTGCGCTGACGGAAGTTGCTGCAAGGTCAATATCCCCATCCTGATCGATATCAGCAGCTTTCACCGAACTTGGTTCTCCCCAGTCTGAAAGGAGGATGTGTTCGGAGAAATTTTCGTCTCCGTCGTTCTCAAACCAGATCACCTCGCCCGCTTTGGCTGTGCCGAAGAGATCCATGTCCCCGTCTTGGTCGAGGTCGATGGCCGTCTGATATCTGGGCCAGTACCAATTGGTTTTAACCGGATGTTCGATAAAATTCTGGTTTCCATCATTTTTAAACCACGAGACCTTGTTGCCCGGCGAAACTGTCGCCGCAAGGATATCTGTATCTCCGTCCCCGTCGATATCCAGATCAGTCGTGTCAAAATGATTTCGTGCCATCACAAAGGTTGCGGATGTCCAACCTTCAACAACAGGGTGTTGTGTAAAATTCCCGATTCCATCATTTTCAAACCAGTAGATTGCGTTGGCTTGATTGGAAGCAACTACAATATCAAAGTCTTCGTCGCTATCAATGTGTGCCACATCCACGACATTCGCATGAGGGAACCCGGTAATGAGCAGATGCTGGGTGAACTGTTGCTTTCCGTCATTCTCGAACCAGCAAACATATCCGCCATCAAAGCTGGAAGCCACAAAATCCTGATCGCCATCGCCATCCAGGTCTGCACCGGCAATTCCGCACGCATTATTGTAGTCACTCACGATAATATGCTCTGTGAGCAGATCGCCAATCTGGGAGGATGCCGGGTGGATGAGCAGGATCATCGGGGCGAAAAGCAGCACGATCCTGAGCCAGGGATTCGTCCCGAAGGATAGAGACTGTATTTTCATGTGTAGATAATTTGATTTTAATTGTCATATGGAATATCCATATATTTTCATGATGGGTTGGTATGAATATGATTCTTATGGATATTTCATAGGAAAGATTTTTTCGGCAGGTTTCCTGCGAAGTTATGGCAGAAAAAAAGGGAGTTGTCTATTAATTAGATATACCTCGCGGAAGTATAGATCAACGCATGAAACCAGGGTCATGAAAAAGGGTTAAAAGGGATTACCAGTCCATGAATCTTCCCGGGAGGGGTTATGGAGAAGCAAGGCAATTTTACCTGATGTATTTGTTTTTTTCATGGAATATCTTATTTTTGACATAGGCTGGAGAGGATCATTCCGCGGGATTGGTACAATTGTATAAACGATTACCGATGCGACTGAGAAGAATACACCTCCTGATCACCTTGTTTTTGGTTTGTCGGGCTGCTGGTATTGCAGGCAATGAAGTGCCCGGAGAGGCATTGACGCAACGCGTTCAGGCGGTATCGTTCATTGAGAACAAAGGCCAGATCATCGACCAGGACAACCTCCCGAACCCCGGTGTTCTCTATCTGCTTAACAGACCCGGCATGAACGTCCATCTCCGCCGGGGAGGTTTCAGCTATGATCTCTACTCCATTACCCGTCAGGAAGAAACATCCGATCCGGGTTCAGCAATCATCGATCCGGGATCCGGGATCTGGAATCGGACCACGCTAAGGCGTGGTCTCCGCTTCGCTCCGACATCCGGTTCCATCGCATCGATTTTGACCTGATCGGAATGAATCCCACCTGCAGGATCACGGCATCATCCCTGGTGGGGACTATTCCGGACCTGGCGTAGCTGCCGGCTATTTTGACCCTGCTGCCTTGCCAGCCGGAGAGGATACGGCGGTGATCTTGTACACATATACCTCCGGCGACGGATGCATTGATTCGGCAGCCCGGGTGATCACGGTGCTGGACGCCCCAACCTTCACCTGCGGGAATCCGGTAACTGACATCCGAGATGGCAGCATCTATCCGACGGTCCTGGTCGGCACCCAGTGCTGGATGGCCGTCAACCTTAACTTCGGAAGCCGTATTGATCTCTCCGCCACCCCGTTGGATAATTGCACTCCGGAGAAATATTGCTATGAGAACGATCCGGCCAATTGCACTGCAAAAGGCGGTTTGTACACCTGGGATGAGATGATGCAGTATCAAACAACAGAAGGTTTGCAGGGAATTTGCCCTCCCGGATGGCATGTGCCGGTTGAAACGGAATGGCAAGCACTTTTTGACCAATTCGGCGGACAGGCTTATGCAGGCGATGCCATAAAAACGGGGGGGAGCTTCCGGTCTAAATGGTTTGATGTCCGGTGTTGAATTCAATTACACCTTATGGCAGTTTGCCGATTCCACCGGTTTCTTCTGGTCCTCTTCACTGCATGGTCTTGAAAAGGCATGGGCCCATGGGATCCATATTGTGAACCACGGCGTTTCCTTTTACACGAGCAACAACTCCAACGCCTTCTCCGTGAGGTGCAAGCAGGATTGAACGTTATCCGGAGATACGCAGGCGTATCTTTCCCGACTTTTTTCGTATCTTCCTGACGCTAGAACACCAGGCTGATCTGCCACTGCTGCCCTTTGGCAGTCACGGTGATCACATCCATCACCCCCTTTGCTCCTCCCGGGACATGCAGGCTGACCTCCGCGTTGATTGAGATAGTATAATCCTGGGATTTGGAATATCCATCAGTTCCCACCACGGAAATGGTCACAAGGGTTCCGTCCGGATCGGGACAGATTACATCCGCATAGGCTGTATACCCCTGCAGAGGAGAAGGATCGCCCGGAACCGTATGAAGGTTCTATACTCCGAATGTCCCGCCCAGGTCAAGATCCCAGGTAGATGGTTGTGATGGATTAAATTCAGCATAAAGCAGATAGGCCAGGTTGCAGAGATCGCCAATAGGCGTTTTCTCATTGAATTTGTGTGGAAACCAGGTCGCAAATGGACGACGCATTGTTCTCCAGTCCAAGCATGGCTACCCAGCTATATTTGTCGCAAACAAACTAAAAGTCATGAAGTCAATACGTTATATGGTGCTAAATTGAACTTCAATCGTTTTTTTCTTAAGTTGATCGATACCTCCATAGTTCATTTCCATTGGTCGATTAATTTTTGTCAGAGGCGTGGTTTATCCTATCCTTGTGTAAATTCAATCAGACAAATCCTATGAAAACAAGATCTATTCTTCTTACCCTCTTTCAGGCAATGATATTACTCCCCATTGGAACCACACTTCAGGGGCAGGTGGATTTTGTGAAACGACCCATCGAACTTGATTTTAAAGGGGCATGTTCTGTCAATACAGCCGACATCAACGGAGATGGTTACACAGATGTGGTAGCTGCCGGTACAGAGGCTGGAGGAATCGCCTGGTGGGCAAACGATGGTGGATATCCCCCTACCTTCTCGAAACAGATCATCGATACGATTTCTCCTGAGGCAATCTATGTTTACCCGGCTGATATTGATGGTGACGGGGATGTCGATCTGGCTATTGCTGGGTACACTGCGAATAAAATTGCGGTATGGTGGAATGAGGGAGGAAATCCTGTTTCATGGGATCAACAGGATGTTGACCTTCAATTTTACCATGCACATGAGGTAAAGGTAGCAGATATCGATGGAGATGGGGATGCTGATCTGGTCGGGGCATCCGCTGTCAATAATGAAGTTGCCTGGTGGCAGCATGGTTCAGGTGTTCCGGTGGGTTGGACGAAACGGACCATCAGTACAGAAGTTTTCGGGGCCCGGTCAGTATTCCCGGTGGACATTGATGCTGACGGCGATACCGATATCCTAAGCGCCGGACTGGATGATGATGATGTGAGCGTCTTCATCAATGAAGGAGGGTATCCTATTACCTGGACGGAGCAGATGATAGAGGATGATCTGAATGGAGCTCATTGGGTTTTTTCCATGGATATGGATAACGACAATGATATGGATGTGTTGGCTGCCTGCTATATGGGAGCTGCTATTGCAATTTGGTACAATGATGGAAATAATCCTCCCCAGTTTACCAAATTTGTCCTCGATGGGAACTTCCCCGGAGCGCTATCGGTTGTTGCCGCTAAAATCGATGAAGATGATTACCCGGATGTGGTTGCTGGTGGGGCGACGGCCGCGGATGTACGTGTTTACTACAATGATGGGACCGGTTCAGCCAATTTTACCAGGGTGATACTCGATCCATCATTTTATGGCGTATGGCCGGTGTGGGTCAGCGATCTCGATAACGACTCGGATATCGATATCCTCTCCACTTCATCGACAAACAACGATATCTATTGGTGGGATAATCAGATAGTTTCCACAGGGATGAATCCTTCAGGAGAGAAAATTCAAGGCCTCAGGTTGGACAAGGTTTATCCGAACCCGTTCAACCAGGAGGTCAGGATAAGATATTCTGTCGCTGACAACCAGCATGTGACCATTCAGGTCTTCTCGATCATGGGGACATTGATCAGGACTTTACAACAGGAGGAGATGTCAGCCGGACTTCACACATCTTCATGGAATGGCGACGACAATAACGGCGCCCCGGTACCCGAGGGGATCTATCTATGCAGGATTACTTCATCCGGCTCAGTCGATTGGTCATATCTTTCTAAAAGGAAGTGACCTTAAATCCCGGGATCAGGAAGAGTCGCCTACTTTCTTCAATTTATTTAATAATAGCCACTCCATACGTTAAAATTTCGTTAAAGTGCTTGACATCCAAAATTGAGCAGATTAATTTTGCCCCGCATTTTTACTCGCTCAATTTTTTTTGATCAAACCTACCGGATATGGAACTATTGATTGAAAACGTCACGAAGACCTATGGATTACAGAAAGCAGTCGACCAGGTCTCTTTCACGGTGAATACCGGTGAGATTGTTGGTTTCCTGGGCCCCAACGGAGCCGGGAAAACCACCACCATGCGGATCATCACCTGCTTTTTGCCGCCCAACGAAGGCGATGTTAAAGTGGGAGGGATCTCGGTAAAAGCTGATCCCGAAGGGGTGAAACGCCATATCGGCTACATGCCGGAGGCTAATCCTCTGTACAAGGA
>JAFGNY010000213.1 GCA_016926765.1 Bacteroidales bacterium
TGACAAATGTACATGACATTTTTAACTTACAGAAAAATAAGACAAATCGATTAAATTTGCATGGCGTGAACTGAGCCACTGATATGACGTTTGATCAATTAATACAAAATCTGAAGAACCAGATCTACCACCCGGTTTACCTGCTTCATGGAGATGAGGCTTATTACATTGACTATCTCTCTGATTACATTGAAGAACATGTGCTCACCGAAACAGAAAAAGAGTTCAACCAGACTGTAATGTATGGGAAAGATGTAGATATTCCTACCATCATCAACTATGCGAAGCGATATCCTATGATGGCCAACTACCAGGTTTTAATCATCAAAGAAGCACAGGAGATTAGTGATCTGGAGGCTCTGACATCCTATGTCAGGGAGCCTTTATCCTCTACCTTACTGGTACTCTGCCACAAATACGGGAAAATTGATAAACGCAAAAACCTGGTAAAAACAATTGATAAATACGGAGTGGTATTTGAATCTTCCAGGATCTATGACAACAAAATCCCTGCGTGGATTGAAACCTACGTCAGACAACAGCAATACTCCATCTCCACCAAAGCCTGTTTCATGCTGACTGAATTTCTGGGAAACGATTTGTCAAAGATCACAAACGAGATCCAGAAACTGATCATCAATATTCCAAAGGAGGCAGAGATTGACGAGGGTATTGTGGAAAAATATATCGGAATCAGTAAGGATTACAACGTCTTTGAGCTTCAGAAAGCTCTGGGGACTAAAAATGTGTTCAAGGCAAACCATATCATCTCCTATTTCGGGTCCAATCCACGGGAAAATCCTCTGGTTAAGGTGGTCCCGATTCTTTTTTCATTCTTCTCCAAAGTTCTCCTTTACCAGCATCTGCAGGATAAATCAAGGAACAATGCAGCGTCGGCTCTGGCTGTAAATCCATTTTTTTTGAGGGATTACGAGATTACCGCAGGGAACTATTCTCCTGCTAAAGTAAAATCGATTATCGGAATTCTCCGGGAATATGACCTGAAGTCAAAAGGAGTGGATAATGTATCGGCAAGTGATGGGGAGCTGATGAAAGAGATGATATACAGGATACTACATTGACAAAAAAGGTTTCCCCACTGTAGGGCACACCTCCTTCAATCCAGGGGCCCCTCTTTGTAATTGTATTCCGGTGAGCGGTAGGTCTCTTCAATCTCCAGGAAATATTTTTCCTGGATAAATTTTCTCCGCAGTTTCATGGTAGGAGACAACTCTCCGGATTCAACGGTCCATTCATCTGCCAGCAACCTGAATTTCTTGATCTTTTCTGTTTGTCCGAGTTCATGGTTGATCTGGTTCACTTCCTGGTGCATCCGGCGGAGAATGTGGTTGTCAGAAATCGCTTCTTTGTTTGACGTATACGGAATCCGTTTCACCCTGCACCAGCTTTTCAGATGATCAAAGTTGGGAACGATAAGGGCTGCGGCATATTTTCGGTCCTCACCCAATACCAGGATATAATCGATAAACGGTGACTCAACAAAGCGTTGTTCAATGGGTTGAGGGGCAATATATTTTCCTGTTGAAGTTTTAAAGATTTCCTTCTTCCTGTCGGTGATCTGAAGGTACTTTCCTTCAATCATCACTCCGATGTCCCCGGTATGGAACCACCCATCGGCATCAATCACTTCCCGGGTCTTTTCCGGCCGGTTTACATACCCCTTCATCAGGTTAGGCCCCTTGCAGAGAATCTCTCCGTCGGGGGCAAAAGTCACCTGCACTCCTGGCAGCACAGGGCCAACCGTACCGAATTTAACTCCTCCAGGTTTCAGATTCTGGACAGCAATCACAGGAGCTGTTTCAGTCAACCCATATCCCTCGAGCACTTTTAGCCTGGCAGCCCAGTAGATCCTGGCCAGCATGGGATGGAGGGATGCCCCTCCGCAGGCAATCAGACGAACGTTTCCGCCTAATGCTTTTCGCCATCTGTCAAAGACCAGAAGATTAGCTATCAGCAGTTTAACTTCATAAAACCAACCATTGGAGCGATTCAGCTCAAACGTTTGTCCTTGCCGAAGTGCCCAGAAAAACACTCTTCTCCGTATTCCGTGAAGATTTCTCCCTTCTGCGACAACTTTATTATATATTTTTTCCAGCACCCGGGGAACAGCTGCAAAGGTATGGGGCCTGACCTCCTTCAGGTACTCCGGAACCTGTTCCAGCGCTGTCGCATAATAGATTGACATCCCAAGATATTGGTAAACATAGTTCAGCATCCGTTCATAGACATGGCAGAGGGGAAGAAAACTCAGAGCTTTCTCACGACAGGTAAAATCGGAGATACTCGCACACTCTTTGAAGTTTGAGACGAAGTTCCCGTGGGATAGCATCACCCCTTTCGGGCGCCCGGTCGTACCGGAGGTATAAATGATTGAAGCAATATCATCGGGCCGGATCCCTTCTTTGACCCGTTCAAGTTGTTCACTCCCCGAAGATAGCCGGCCTGTTTCCAGAAGATCTGTCCACAACGGAACTCCCCGAACCTTCTGGATAGAAAACATCCCTTTTAGCGGGGGAAGTTCCTTCAGGACATTTTTTATCCTATTGTAATTTTCCTGATGATAAATGACCAGGTATTCAACTTTGGCATCCGTGAAAATATAAAAATAATTCTCTTCGCTGATGGTGGGATAGATTGGTACCTGGATAGCTCCTGCCTGGCTGATAGCCATGTCGAAAAGGTTCCATTCGGGACAATTGGCCATTACTGTGGCGATCCGTGTACCCGGAAGGACCCCCAGTTCAAGCAGGCCAAGACTCAATTCGTGACTCAGTCTGACGTATTCGGACGAAGAGATAGCCTGCCATTTACCTGCTGATCTTGATAAAAAAAGATGTTGTTTATGGCTATACTCATCCCTGAACAAATCAAGTATATCAAAAAGCCGAGTCACCGGTTTCATCCATTCTGTCGCTCAAAAAGTTTCTTGATCCTCTCTTCGTATTTCTTGCAGATATAGGCGCGCCTGAGTTTAATTGTCGGGGTGATCTCTCCATTTTCAAGGGTCCATTCCGTATCCATCAAATCCCATGTTTTGATTTTCTCTGTATCCCCAAACTGCTTGTTGTATTTATCAACCTCCTTCTGGAATCGCTTCCTGATCACCGCATTCCTCACAACCTCCTCGTTCGATCCGAACGGAATCTCCTTTCGTTCGCAGTATGATTTCAGAAAGGTAAAATCGGGGACGATCAGCGCCCCGGCAAATTTCTGATTTTCTCCCACTACGATCAGCTGGTCGATGAAAAGCGATTCTTTCAATTTATCCTCGATGAGTTGCGGACTGATATATTTCCCCATAGAGGTTTTAAAAAGCTCCTTTTTCCTGCCTGTAATTTTCAGTTGTCCTTCAGGTTCAATATGTCCCAGATCACCTGTATGGAACCATCCCTCCTCATCAATAGCTTCCGCTGTCATTTGAGGTTCCTTGTAATAGCCTTTCATCACGTTGGGCCCCTTGACACAGATTTCACCATCATCGGAGATCTTCACCTGAACACCTTTTAA